>JAZASQ010000220.1:0-2565 GCA_036343235.1 Lachnospiraceae bacterium | reverse complement strand
TCCGGCTGCTCGAACCGGTATATTGCCGACCTATACGGGATTTCCCTGCAGACCGTGAAGCACCATGTCACCCACATCTATGAGAAGGCCTGGGTGCCGGGAAAGAGGGAGTTTATGGAGCTGTTTTCTATAGAGAAACACAAATGAAAACGCCGAATCACGAAGAAAGTGAAGATGCTATTATCCTTTTCAAAGAATGTGACGGCTTTCAGGCCGGCATGCTATAATAAATGGACTCGGAAATGCTTTTGAAGTCAGGAGATAATCTTATGCTGAGTGTTGCAAAAGGATACTATAATGGCGCTCAGGTAGTTGTAAATCCTGAGGATTTGAAAAATCTTGCTCTGGGCCAGGAAGTCCTGATCACCTATTATACAGGCCTGAAAGCTGGCGAAGACAGGACACAGAAGCGAAAAGCTTATTTGGAAAGTATGAAATCCAGAGAGCGTACCGGCCGGACAACAGAAGACATTGAAGCAGACTTAAAGGCGGCAAGAGATGACCGGTTCTAATCGTATATTCCTGGATTCTGCGCCGGTCATCTAATATATTCAAAAAGACGAACGGTATCTGGATGCTGTCACCGATTTTCTCGATGAACATATGGACGACGACTTATTCATTTCGGTCATTACCCGAAGTGAATTTCTGGTTGATCCTTATCGAAAAAATGATGATGAGAGTGTACAGGCGTTCTTTCATTTTGCCACGGCAGAAGAATTGAATTGTACTATTTTTCTCACAAACGACAAGCAATTAAGGCAGTTTGAATCCGCAACAATGCAGATTGTGCTTGTGGATGATTTACAATAACAATGAATGGGACCGCCGCGAGGTCGTCCCTGATTTTTGCTAAAAAACCGGAAATTTGGGAACCCATTTTGCCGGAAAACTCTAAGAAAATCCCCTCTCCCGCCGATATTCTTAGTATAAGAATGTGAAATACGGATATTCTGCGACTGCTATGGAGGGCTTGTCTTTCGCCGGAGGGCTATATTAATAATAATATGCAGACGGCGGCGGGAGAAGTGCAGATTTAATTCGTCCAATCTTCCAACCGCAGGCCCTCTATTCGGGAAAACTCTTTGACGTTGTGCGTGACCAATACAGAGTCGTCAGCCATTGCCGTAGCTGCAATCAGCAGATCATTGGCCCCTATGACTTCTCCGTGCATCTCAAGTGAAGCCCGGATTCTTCCATAGCATTCGGCAGCGGTATCGGAAAAAGGGACGGATTCAAAGGATTGCGTGAATTTCCGATACTGGGCAATCGTTTTTTCGTAAGCCCTGCTTTTTCTTGCCCCGTATTCAATCTCTGCAAGTACGACATCCGGGATGGCAATCGACATCATGGGCACTGCCTGAAAATGCTTCATCACAGCCGGATATCGCCCATTCAGGACATATATAATAATATTTGTATCCAGATAGAACTTCATAACCGCACATCCTCCGGCGGCAGGTCTTCCGGTTCTTCATCAAATCCCAGGCCGGCTCCGCTTCCGAAAAGGCCAAAAAATCCTTTCGGATAAGTGCTTTTTGCATCCGCTGCCACATTCAGGTCAAGACTGCAGGGAAATTTCTGCTGAATGACCGTCTGCCTCATGAACATATTGAGCGCGGTCGAAAGCGTAAGCCCGAGCGATTCATAGACTTTTGTCGCATCTTTTTTCAATTCTTCGTCTGTTCGGAAGGAAACCATTGTCATTGCAATCACCTCTGTATATGCATTATATATACACGTATCAACTATGTCAATAAATACTCGAAGCCGAAAAAGGCGCCCCCGCGTCGGCAGAAGGCCAAGGCCCGCCTGTCAGGCTCAGGTCCGGGGCTTGTCCTGCGAATATACTCGTTCCTTTGAAAGTGTGACTTGGGCAACGCATTTCACTGCTCAATCTGTTATCATGCATACCGTAAGAAAAGAAAGCCGGGGCCCGGTTCTTGGGAGCCGCAGGCAGCAAGGCTCCTGCAATACAGCCTTTGAATTACAGGACTGCAGTACCCCCGGCAGGGTTTCGGAAAGGAAAAAGACATGGCAGAGAATAATGAAAAACAGGCCCGGCTGGACCTGCTGAAATCCTATGTGGGCCGCCTGAGCAAAGGCGAAGACTTAGAGAGCGTCCGCAAGGACTTCGTGGACAACTTCGCTGACGTGGAGGCCATTGAGATCGCCCAGGCCGAGCAGGCCCTGATCTCCGGCGGGGTTCCCGTAGCGGAAGTCCAGAAGCTCTGCGACGTCCACTCGGCCCTCTTCCACGGAAAGACGAAGGAAGAGCGGATCGCAAACGCGGAAGCCGCTGTAAATGCAGGCGGGCCCGGCATCACAGCCCTGGATATCGCAAACGGGAAGGCTGCAGCCGCGGACGGCAAGGCCGCCAAGGAAGCTGCCAAGGCGAAAGCCATCGGAATGGCTATGGCTGCCGGCCACCCGGTCAGGACCCTGAAGGATGAAAACAAGGAGATTCAGAACAGGATAGACAGGGCACGGAAGGCTCTGGAAGGCGGCGACGAGGGCGCCGCGCGCGATGCGCTCGGCGCGGTCCGAGTCGCCGCCACCCACTAC
>JAZASQ010000219.1:0-2573 GCA_036343235.1 Lachnospiraceae bacterium | reverse complement strand
GAAGTCCGCGGACACCTGAGTTTCGAAAAAACAGGCTCTTACGGACGTGCTTTCAATGACTGCCTGCACCGGAAGGGGTGCCCACGGACCAGGGTCTGCACTGTCTGCATAAAAGATCAGAAACGTCCCGCACGCTGCTGTTTCTGCGGAAGGTGCACACCCCGGTGTCCCGACTACGAAAAAGAGGTCTGCAGCCGCCCTCAAAAACCTCCCTATGTCTGCAACGGCTGTGCGGACCGGACCAGATGCACTCTTGAAAAGACCTTTTACCGCGCAGGCTATGCTGAGAAGGAATACAGGACCATACTCTCCGAAGCAAGATCCGGTCCTGATGTCACCGAGGAAGAGCTCGCAGCGATGAACGGTGTGATCAGCCCCCTTCTCAGGAACGGCCAGTCCATCTACCACATCCTGCTCAACCACAGGGATGAGATCCCGCGCTGTGAAAAGACCGTCTATTCATATGTGGACAGCGGCCTGCTGGATGCACGCAACCTTGACATGCCCCGGAAAGTGAGGCTCCGTCCCAGGAAGGGAAAAAAGAAAGAGGTCAAGGTCGACAAAAAATGCAGGGTCGGGAGGACCTATGAGGATTTCAAGGCGTACCGGTCACAGGACCCTGACCTGCCTGTCACGGAGATCGACAGCGTGGAAGGCATCAAAGGCGGCGCCGCGCTGCTGACCATACACTTTGTGCAGCCCAAGCTGCAGCTCTCCTTCAAAAGGGAACGCAATGATTCCAGGTCTGTCACTGACATTTTCAATAGTCTGTATGAGACCCTGGGCCCCGGCACTTATAAAAAGCTGTTCCCTCTCCTTCTGGCAGACAACGGCAGTGAGTTCTCAAACCCTTCGGCGATCGAGAAAGCCCCTGACGGCAGCATCCGCTCACGCCTCTTCTATTGTGATGCAGCATCGCCGGGCCAAAAGGGTCACTGCGAAAACAACCACGAGATGATCCGGCGCATCATCCCGAAGGGCAGGGACATCGGCCTGTATCAGGATGAACAGATCCGTCTCATGATGGACCATATCAATTCCTACGGCCGGGATGACCTGAACGGGAAGTCCCCGTATGAAGTCTTTGCTTTCCTGTACGGGGAGGACGTCCTGGAAAAACTCAGGGTACACTGCATCCCCGCTGACAGCATCGTATTGAAGCCGTCACTTTTGAAAGAGGGGTGCGCAAATGGGGACAACTGACCGCATGCCTCTTCCGGATGCTCCCGGCCGGGAGTCCCCGGTGGAAGGGACAGACTTTTTTTCTTCCAGCCCCGTGTTCTTTTCTGCAGGCCATACATCCGGCGGAAGCGGAAAGGCATTCGTGACACGTGACCGGATACAGCTGGCCAGGAAGGCTGACCTGGCCGGTTTCCTCATTCAAAGGCACCCTGACCTGTTCAGGAACTCGGGAAGCAGCTTATATATGAAGTCCCGGGACAGCCTGTACATCCGGAAGGGTTTTCCAGGTTATACGGACTTTTCGTCGGGCGGACATGGGAACCCCATCGACTTCCTGACCGGCTTTCTGGGCTACAGCTTTGTCGATGCTGTCGCGGCATTGACAGACGGTCCGTGCTGCGGCAGGCCTGCCGCAATACCGCGGCAGGAGAGCGCAGCCCCGCGTCCCATCACCCTTCCGGAGAGCGCGGAAAAGCCCTACCGCAGGGTATATGCTTATCTGCTCGGAAGAGGGATCCCGGCCGGTATGATCCGCCTGCTTGAAGAGAGGGGACTGCTGTATCAGGACAGGGACCATGGAAATGCCGTTTTTGTCAACCCGGAACGTGACTGCTGCGAGATCCGCGGAACGCTCACATACGCGTCCAGGCCTTTTCATGGATGTCTTAAGACCAGGGCTGACCGGTTCTGGTACTTCCTGGACACTGAAGAAAAACCCGGGACCGCTTACCTGTGTGAGAGCGCGATCGATGCCATCAGCCTGTTCCTGCTGCACAAAAGAGCCGGGACAGACAATGCTGCTGTCTATATCAGCATTGGCGGCGTTTCCAATCAGAAGACGATCGAACGCATAAAGTCCCGGATACACTCCGTGCTCGCGGTTGATAATGACCATGCCGGGGATCTGTGCCGGGAAAGGAATCCTGACATGGGATCGATCATCCCCGCGGCTAAAGACTGGAATGAAGACCTGCAGCTGTTAAAGCAGGATCCCGGATATCCACTCCCGTCCCCGCGCCCGCTTTGATGCGGGGCGGGCGGGAGCACAAACTGCCACTTCAAACAAATGTAACGGGGGCATCAAAGCGGGCGCTTTGATGCATTTCCCTAAATAAAAAGAGCCGGAGCAGACGTAACGAAGCCATATCAAATATGGCACCACAACAGGGTGGAATTTAGTCTTTCCCAAAAACAACCTCTAAATCCCATCTTTGCTTCGTATACGCCAAAATCCGGCTGAAACCTAAGTTTCTGATAAAATCTTACCCCTTTTTCACATAAAAGTATAGAAAAAGGCCGGATTTTTACGATTTTTTTCAGCTGATCCTCCTGATGATCATGAAAAAGCTGATTCAGGTGGAATTTACTTTTACAAAGTAGAATTTACTTTT
>JAZASQ010000218.1:0-2579 GCA_036343235.1 Lachnospiraceae bacterium | reverse complement strand
CCCCGCTCCCAGGAGTAGTCGGGAGTGGTCAGAAGGACCTGGACTGTGGCAAGCTTTGTCGGACTTTCCATCCGGGCGATGTAGAGGTTTGAAATCTGCTTTCCGACGCCGACCTTTTCGGCCCAGACATAGTACCAGGCGCCCTTGTTTTCAAAGACTGTGGCATCGAGGGAGAAGGCCCGGAAAGAAAAGGGGTCGTCGTCTGCCGCCTGCATCATTCCGCACTCGGTCCAGGGACCGGCCATGGGGTCATCGCTTTCGCACTTCAGGACATAGGGGCGGATCTTGAAAATCTCGTCCTTGTCCCCGCCAGCGAAGTAGATGTAGTAGTGCCCGTCCATCATGCGGTGGAGTTCCGGAGCCCAGATATTGAAGGACATCGGGCCCGCTTCGTGCCTGTGCCAGACTTCCGTTTCCCCGGCTTCGACAAGGGCGGCGAGTGTTGCCGCCCTCCTCAGCCGGATGCCGTCGTACTCGGGTACGGAGGCCGTAAAATAGTATGTGCCATCCTGGGCCTTCGTGATGTAAGGGTCGGCCCGGTTCATAATAAAGGGTTTCATATTATTCTCATTCAACCATCAGCCCTTGACCGCCCCGACCGTCATGCCGTCCACGAAGTAGCGCTGGAAGGCGATGAAGACGATGAAGACGGGAATCAGGGAGAACATGGAGCCTGCAATCAGGACATCGTAATTGTTCCCGTAAGGGGTCAGCAGGGTATTCAGGCCGATGGGCAGGGTGAACTTGTCCGCCGACCGGTATACCAGCATGGGCCAGAGCATATTGTTCCAGGAGCCCATGGAGCAGAGGATGGCCATGGAGGCAAAGGCGGGTTTCGTGATCGGCAGCATGATCTTGAAGCAGATACCGTACTCGCTCGCCCCGTCAATGCGGCCCGCTTCCATCAGCTCCTTCGGCAGGGAAATCATGTACTGGCGGAAGAAGAAAATCGTCGAGGCCGAGCAGATGCCCGGGAGAACGACGCCCGCCGTCGTATCGATGAGGCCCATGCCGATGATCTCCTGATAAAGGGGCAGCATGAGGATTTCGAAGGGCACCATCATCGTGGCGATGACGATGAAGAAGAGAACGTTCTTCCCCTTGAAGTCATACATGGCCAGCCCGTAGGCGATCAGGTAGCAGAAGAATAATGTAAGGAGCACCGTGACCACCGTCAGAATCAGGGAGTTCTTGAACCAGGTGAAGTACTTGATTGAGTCCTCGTTCCCGCTCAGGATATAGGCGTAGTTCGTCAGGCTCATGGTCTTTACATTGAGGTCCAGGGCCAGACCTTTTCGGATCAGCTCCCGGCCGGGCCGGAAGGAAGCAAGCAGGCCGGCAAGAACCGGGAAGACCACGAGGGCGCAGAGAAGGACGAAGAAGGCGGTGGAGATGACGGACAGGATCACGGTCTTGGTCCCGCCGACCTTTTTCGCTTTCTGATTTGTCATAGGCATTGTCGCATCCATCAGTCTTTCTCCTTCTTAAACGTACCGCTGGCGAAGAGCTGGATGAAGTTGATGATCAGGGCGATGATCAGGAGCACAAGGCCGACGGCCGATGCATAGCCCATCTGGTTCTTCTCGATTCCCCGTCTGTAGAGGTAGCCGACGATCGTGAGGCCGATGTTGTGAGGCGAAGCATTGCCTGCCCACAGCATGAAGGACTCGAGGAACATGGCTAAGCCTGCATAGATGGAAATGGTCAGGACGTAGATTGTCGTAGGCTTCAGAAGAGGTCTTGTAATGTAGTGGAATTTCTGCCAGCCCGTGGCTCCGTCGATGGAAGCCGCTTCGTAGAGTTCCTTGTCGATGGACTTGAGGCCGGACAGGAAGTAGAGCATATTGACGCCCGTCCACCGCCAGCAGCAGAGGAGGAGCAATGCAAACATGCCGGTATGGCCGTTCTTCAGCCACTTGTAGGATTCGAAGCCGAAGAAGTGCAGAATCTGGTTCATCTGGCCCGTGTCATATTCGGAGAACATGAGGCGGAACAGGGTACCGGAAATAACTACCGAAGTAAGTGCCGGGGTATAGAGGATGGCCTTCCAGACTCCCTTGGCCTTGACCAGGTTCGAATCCATGAGGACCGCGAACAGCATGGGGAAGGGAATGAGCAGGACCAGGGTCCAGAGCATGTATCTGACGCTGTTTCCGACCGCAATCCTGAAAACGGGATCCTTGGCCAGCTTCCGGTAATTGCCGAGGCCGACGAAGATATCGCCTGCCGGCTTGATATCGAAGAAGCTCATCCGGATCGTCGAGCACATGGGGTATACCCAGAAGATGGCGAAGCTCAGGATGAAAGGAAGGACAAATACATACGGGGCAACTTTTTTGGAGTAGATGAATTTTTTGAACATGGTGAAAATTCCCCGCTAACCAATTTGCGGGCCGGCACAGCCGGCCCGCAGGGTAAACATTACTTATGAATAATTACTGCTCAAGGTCTACTGCATCCTGGGCTTCCTGAAGGGCCTCATCGACGTCCATGCCGTCCTCGAGAACCTCGTTCAGAGTCGTCGTGCAGATCTGCTCGTTGATGGTCGGGCTGATCTTCGTAACGGAAATCTTGCCGAT
>JAZASQ010000217.1:0-2579 GCA_036343235.1 Lachnospiraceae bacterium | reverse complement strand
GGCGTCGTGGCGGTCACCGACCCGCACTGGTTCGACAAGACGCCCGAATTCGACCCCATGATCGTGGCCAATATAGGCGAGGAGCGCGCTGCGAACCAGCTCCCCATGAAGTCCTTCTTCGACGCGGGTGTCGTGGTGAGCTCCGCCAGCGACTACCCCGTCATCAACCCGGCTTATCCGCTGATCGGTATGCAGAAGGGCGTGATCCGTCAGCTTCCCGGTCGTTTGGATACCCTGCATAATCCCGGCGAGCGCGTCACCATCGAGCAGATGATCGAGGCGACCACCATCAACGAGGCATATCAGCTCCTGTGCGACGACCGGCTGGGCAGCATTACTGTCGGTAAAGAGGCGGATCTGGTCGTACTTGGAACGGACATTACCGCATGCAGCCCGGAGCACATTCAGGACGCTCCCGTGTTTGGCACCATGGTTGGCGGTGAATGGGTCTACACCTGTAAGTAATATAAAGAAAGGCTGGTGAAAGCAGGCATGAAAGCAGATAAGATCATTAAAAACGCAAAAATCTTTACCGCAAACAAGGACAATCCTCTGGCATCCGCCCTTGTGGTGAAGGATGGCAAATTCGTCTATGTGGGTGATGAGACCGGCCTTGCGGGCTATGAGGGCGAGGTTGCCGATCTTGGCGGCAAATTCATTATGCCGGGCATCATTGACAGCCATGTCCACGTAACCATGGGCACTGGATTCGAGTACACGGATATGGGCCCTTACGTCGCGTGTGACAGCAAAAAGGGAGCCCTGGATTTTATGGCGGACTACATCGCGAGCAATCCCGGCAGGAATCGTTACAGATTCCTTTTGGAGCGCGTATTCCTTCACGGCGACGACATTACCAAGGAAGATCTCGACGCGATTTGTCCGGACGCCGAAATCGTGATCCTGGAAGGGGAAGCGCACAGCGTCTGGGTAAACTCCAGGACCCTTGCGCGGCACGGCGTTACAGACGACGTTGTGGACCCGGTGCCCGGACTCAGCTATTATGTGCGCAAGGACGGGCATGTGACCGGAAATGTATTTGAAGCCGCAGCGGAAATACCCTTCCTTCTCGATGAAGCCCTGGAGCTGACAGATGAGCAGATTGACGCGGCGCTGCTGCGCTGGATTGATTACTCTGTCAAAGTCGGCGTGGTCGGCGTCTTTGACGCAGGCATCCCGGAATGCAACGAGCTCCATGAGCGGATCTATACCCGCCTGCGCGAGCTTGACAGGCAGGGAAAGCTGCCGGTTTATATTGACGGATGCTATGTGATCACGCAGCCGAGACAGGTACCGGAAGCCCTGGAGGAGCTGAAGCGTTTCGAACGCAAGTTTGACACCGATCATCTGAAGGTCCATACCTTAAAGATTTTTAACGACGGTACCTTGAAAATTCATACCGCCGCCATGGTCACGCCCTATGAGGATACCCATGAGAAGGGGACAGCAGCCTTCAATAAAGAGCAGATCGCAGACCTTCTCCTACGGCTTAACGAGGCGGGGCTGGATCTTCATCTGCACACCGTGGGTGAGGGTGCGTCCCGGAACGTGCTGGACGGCGTGGAGATGGCCAGAAAGACACTGGGTGACAAGTACCGCGTGAAGGTCACCTGCGCCCACCTGGAGGTCCAGGATGACGCAGACCTTGATCGCTTCGCAAAGCTCGGCGTCAATGCCAATTACACCCCCTGGTGGCACGCCGGCAACATGGGCGGCAATCCCTATGAGACATGGTGCGTTCTGCTTGGTGAGAAACGCGCGCTGAGCATGTACCGTTGCAAATCGGTCTGGAACAGCGGCGCGAATGTGACCTGGTCCTGCGACGATATCCACTATGGTGATTTTACGAACTGGAGTCCCTATCTCGGCATGGAAGTCGGCATGACGCGCTGGATCAACGAGAGTACCAGAACCTCCGAAATCAGCAGAACCGTTGCGGCATATCCTCCCGTCAGTGAGCAGATGAGCATTGAGGAAATGATCACGGGCTATACGATCAACGGCGCCAGACAGCTCGGCATCGAAGCCGCCAAGGGTTCTATCGAGGTCGGCAAGGACGCGGACTTCCTGGTATTCGACAACGATCTGCTCACGGCAGAGCATGAGGGCTTCAGCCAGAACAAGCCGAGTGAAGTGTATTTCAGCGGCAGGAAGGTTAACTAAAAAGCAGCTTTAGAAAGGAGACCAGGAAAATGAGTGATACCGTAAAACAGCCGGAAACGTTGGATGACATCAGAACACTGCTGTGGGAGCAATATGGCGGAGAAAACAAAAGGATCACTGACGCGGATTATGACAGGACGCTGGCGGTCAAATGCATCAACGGGACCTTTGTCGGAAGGAAAACGGAGAATGTCGTTATGTACAGAGGGATCCCCTATGTCGGCCGGCAGCCCGTCGGTGAGCTGCGCTGGAAGGCTCCGGTGGAGGCTGTTCCAGATGACGGCGTATATGAAGCGTTTTACAATGCGAAAAGCGCCTATGGGAACGGACAGCTGGAAACGGGGTCGCTTTATTATATGGATGAAGACTGCCTCTACCTGAATATATGGAAGTCGGATGAAGCGTCTGATGAAAAG
>JAZASQ010000216.1:0-2598 GCA_036343235.1 Lachnospiraceae bacterium | reverse complement strand
CGGATTGTAGTCTGCAACTCGACTACATGAAGCTGGAATCGCTAGTAATCGCAGATCAGCATGCTGCGGTGAATACGTTCCCGGGTCTTGTACACACCGCCCGTCACACCATGGGAGCCAGTAACGCCCGAAGTCAGTGACCTAACGCAAGAAGGAGCTGCCGAAGGCGGGACAGGTAACTGGGGTGAAGTCGTAACAAGGTAGCCGTATCGGAAGGTGCGGCTGGATCACCTCCTTTCTAAAGGGAAGAGTAAGGGCTGCATTTCTGTTAGGATGTCGAATCGAGAAAAAAGGGAAGAAGAAACATCCAAGAAACATCTGGTGCCGATGCGCCGGGAGGAAACACCCGTTCCCATCCCGAACACGACGGTTAAGCGCCCGGCGGCCGAGGATACTATGCGGGAGACTGCATGGGAAAGCAGGTGGGTGCCAGATCCTTTAAAAAATTTCGCTTGAATTTATCAGCGATTAGAGCCCATGACAATGTCGCGGGTTCTGGTGACTGATAAATATCAGTCAAATATCTCATGAAGAGATAACTTCTGATGTGTAAACATCAGAACTGTGTACCTTGAAAACCGAATACAGAGCAAGTAAACATCGAAACAAGCCGAGTTGGTTCTGAGTGATCGATAAAAGTCAATCATTTAGAGCTGATTCACCAGATAGGAAAACAAATCCTCCAGGGAGGAAGATATAACGCTATATATCATCCAAGCGGGAGGTCGTCAGAACTCGAAAGAGAACTGATGCAGAGAACAAGCAGTCTTACACTGAAGAAGTGTGAGGCCGGTTCGAATAAAGGTTAAGCAAAGGAAAGCGCAGGGCGGATGCCTTGGCACTGAGAGCCGAAGAAAGACGTGATAAGCTGCGAAAAGCCTCGGGGAGCTGCAAATAAGCATTGATCCGGGGATGTCTGAATGGGGGAACCCACCAGTTACGGCTGGTACCCATGCATGAATCCATAGTGCATGGGAGGGAACCCGGTGAACTGAAACATCTAAGTAGCCGGAGGAAGAGAAAACAAAAGTGATTCCGCAAGTAGCGGCGAGCGAACGCGGAAGAGCCCAAACCACGGTGCGTGCACTGTGGGGTTCGGACTGCGGAAAGCATGGACGATGCCAGCAGAACAGGCCTGGAAAGGCCGGCGGGACAGCGTGAGAGCCGCGTACGCGAAGGCATCGGAAGGCGGGCAGTATCCAGAGTAGCACGGGACACGAGGAATCCTGTGTGAACGCGCGGAGACCACTCCGTAAGGCTAAATACTACTCAGTGACCGATAGAGAATAGTACCATGAGGGAACGGTGAAAAGGACCCCGGGAGGGGAGTGAAAGAGAACCTGAAACCCTGTGCTGACGAGCTGCGGGAGCGCATTAAGGCGTAACCGCGTACTTTTTGTAGAACGGTCCGGCGAGCTGCACATACAGGCAAGGTTAAGGACTTAAGGTCCGGAGCCGGAGGGAAACCGAGTGTGACAAGTGCCATAGTCGGTATGTGTAGGCCCGAAACCGGGTGACCTATCCATGACCAGATTGAAGTCACCGTAAAAGGTGATGGAGGATCGGAGCCACATCCGTTGAAAAGGGTGGGCAGGAGTTGTGGATAGGGGAGAAATTCCAATCGAACCCGGAGATAGCTGGTTCTCCCCGAAATAGCTTTAGGGCTAGCCCTGATCTGTTACCATACGGAGGTAGAGCACTGAACATCCGAGGGGGCGTCGCAGCTTACCGAAGATCATCAAACTCCGAATGCCGTAATGGGTGGATCGGGAGTCAGACTGTGGGAGATAAGTTCCATGGTCAAAAGGGAAAGAGCCCAGACCTGCAGCTAAGGTCCCAAAGTGCGTGTTAAGTGGAAAAGGATGTGTGATTTCGAAGACAACTAGGATGTTGGCTCAGAAGCAGCCATACATTCAAAGAGTGCGTAATAGCTCACTAGTCGAGAGGCCATGCGCCGAAAATTACCGGGGCTGAAACACGACACCGAAGCTCAGGAATGAGAGATCATTGGTAGGGGAGCATTGAGGAAACGCAGAAGCCGTACTGAGAAGAGCGGTGGAGATTCCTGAAGAGAGAATGCCGGAATGAGTAGCGAGAATGAGGTGAGAATCCTTATGGCCGAATATCCAAGGGATCCAGGGTAAAGCTGATCTGCCCTGGGGAAGTCGGGGCCTAAGGCGAGGCAGAGATGCGTAGTCGATGGAAAGCAGGTGCATATTCCTGCACCGGTGTGCAACAGAACTGTGGGGACACGGGAGCGAAAGAGGATCCGGGGGATGGAAACCCGGAGCAAGCGGAGGAGCTGTATACCAGGCAAACCCGGTATGCAAAGCGGAGCCGTGATGCGGACCGAAATTCAAGTAGGGAAGCCTCTGGAGCTGCCGTCGAGAAAAGCCGCTATTGTTTGCACACTGCCCGTACCGTAAACCGACACAGGTGGATGAGGAGAGAATCCTAAGGCCGACGGAAGAAGCATTGCTAAGGAACTCGGCAAAATGTCCCCGTAACTTCGGAAGAAGGGGAGCCTCCCTCAGGGGAGGCCGCAGAGAAAAGGCTCAAGCAACTGTTTAGCAAAAACACAGGTCTATGCGAAACCGT
>JAZASQ010000215.1:0-2618 GCA_036343235.1 Lachnospiraceae bacterium | reverse complement strand
GTGAGGGCTGGCTCGCTGATTACGATGATCCTATCAACATGCTTGAGATGTTCCGTTCCGATTCCGGCAACAACGATCCTCAGTTCGGCAAGCAGTAATTGTCTTACATGAGAATAATGTAAAACCGATATAAGTTCGGACCGACAAGGGCCCGGCCGCGTATGCGGCCGGGCCCTTTTTTTTTCGCCGGTCCTGTTGTATAATACAAATGTAATCAGGCCCTTTTTGCGGAAACTTTCCGGGGAATATGGCTATGGCACTTGGCATCGGTGGATACGGAAACTATATAGGGACCGGTCTTTATGCGGGGTACGGCCCCGCTTCTTTTGCTGCCGGAAATGTGACCGCTGCGCCCGGTGCAGGCGCGGACGGCCAGGGCGGAAAAGTCACCGGAAACGGACAGACCCCCGGACAGATTTCTGCTGCGGCCAGTGGGAAAACTTCCGGCACGAATCCGGACGGGACAGTGAATCCCAAGGAGGACGGCAAGAGCGAAGAGACCACGAAGAAGCCCGGCCGCCGTTCTTCTCCCGCCGAGTGCGAGACCTGCAAGAACAGGAAGTACCAGGACGGCTCCGATGAGGCGAATGTTTCCTTCAAGGCCGCGGCCCATGTGTCTCCGGAAGCAGCCGGAGCGGCTGTCCGTGCCCATGAGGGCATGCATGTCGCAAACGCTTACAACAAGGCCAAGGAGACCGGCGGCAAGGTCCTGCAGGCTTCTGTTTCCATTCACACAGCAGTCTGCCCCGAATGCGGCAGGGTCTATGTGAGCGGGGGCGAGACCCGGACCCGGATTGCGACGCCTGTTGAGGGAGCTCAGAAACAGAATCCCTACAAGCAGAATGAGAATACTCTGAATTCCATTATGAATACGGGCAATTCCGTGAATGCCGGAGCCTGAGAATTCCGGCATTCCCTGTATAGAAGACCAAAAGTGAACTTTCTTTCCCGGGCTTTTGCATCGGCCCGGGAATTTTAATGAGATGAGCAGGAAGAAGAAACAAAAGCCCGACCGGACACAGGAAGAAAAAGCCCTGTCTTTGGAAGGGGAGGAGAAGCCCGGGAAGGCAGAATCCTTTGAAGAGAAGAAGCCCGGGCTGGTGGAACCCTCCGAAGAGAAGAAGCCGGAGACGGACATCAGGGAGATTCAGCGCCAGTGGCAGCTGGACCATATAAAGGCTGTTGAAGCCGAGCGGGAGGCCGAGAGGAAGAAGGCCGAGGAAGAGGCGGAGAGAGCCGAGTACGAGAAGAAGCGGCAGGAACTGGACGGGATGCTGGCCGAGGCTGCCCGGAAGCCGGCGGATACGGAGTTTGATATAAAGCTCACCTACGGGGATATGTACCGCTTCGATCTCTACAATACATTCCATTCCTCTTCAGGAATACTCTCCTTGGTAGGGGCTGCCCTCGTGACGCTTGTGACAATTTTCACCGCCGGACAGATCGGCCTTATTTATACGGTGATTTACGCTATCTGCGCAGCTATCTTTGTCATTTATTATCCCCTGCTTCTGATTTTTCAGTCCAGGGCGGAGATCGACCGCAGCACGATTCTTTCCAACCCGCTTCACTACACGATTCTGGACTCGGGACTTGATATTATCTCCCATGCCGTGGAGCTGGACAATGAGGTCGTCCTTGATTGGCAGGACATTATGAAGGTCGTGGAGACCGGGAAGGCCTTCTATATCTATACGGGAAAGACTACGGCCTATATCATTCCCAAGGAGCAGATTTCAGCCCACGTGGCAAAAGTCCGAAGGGAGCTTTTAGCATGGAAATCATAGAAAGCCATTCTCCCGAAGAGACTTTTGCTGTCGGGAAGAGACTGGCGGAGGCAGCGGAACCGGGAGACATCATTACTCTGACCGGGGATCTGGGCGTCGGGAAGACGGTCTTCGTCAAGGGCTTCGCGGAAGGCCTCGGGATTTCAGAGCCGGTCACCAGCCCCACATTTACGATACTCAGCGAGTACAAGACAGGCCGCATCCCCCTCTACCACTTCGATGTCTATCGGATTGAGGACGAGGACGAGATGTACGCAGTGGGCCTTGATGAATACCTGAGCGGAGACGGGGTCTGCCTGATTGAGTGGGCCGAGCGGATTTCAGACCTCCTGCCCCGGGATCTTACAAGGGTCACGATTGAGAAGGATCTTGAGAAGGGCCTCGATTACCGGAAGGTTACTATAGAAGAATGCAATAGGTGAAGAATGCTGTCTGCAGAGAGGGAAGTGATTTCCCCGACCGGAACGGGCATGTAGTTTTGAGGCGGTATTCTGACTGTTTGCAGAAATGATGGGAACATATATGATACTTGGAATTGACTCGAGCGGGCTGGCCTGCACGGCAGCCATCGCCGATGAAAATATTCTGCTGGGAGAGTATACGGTCGACTACAAAAAGACCCACTCGGAAACCCTCCTTCCCATGATTGACGCCCTTATTAAGGAAGCCGGCGTTGACAAAAAGGACATCACTGCCGTGGCCTGCGCTTCGGGCCCCGGCTCCTTTACGGGCCTCCGCATCGGCTGCGCGACAGCCAAGGGAATCGGCCTTGCAATGGGTGTACCGATTATTCCTGTGCCCACCCTCATGGGCCTGGCCTATAATTGCGCC
>JAZASQ010000214.1:0-2629 GCA_036343235.1 Lachnospiraceae bacterium | reverse complement strand
TCCGTTTGTACCGACTACAGCCACATGTTCACCCGCCGCCAGGCGGAAAGAAACGTCTTTTAAGACCGGCTTATCTTCCGTTCCCGGATAGGCAAAGGAGACATGGTCGAACTCAACCATCACCTGCTCAAAGCCCTCTGCCGGAATGTCTCCCTCGTCCGGCATATCGGATGCCATATCGACGAAATCCCGGAAGCTGTCGATGATGTGGGAGTCCTTTTTCATCTCTGCCATGCAGACTCCGATTTCCGTAAACCAGGCCGCAAATCCGGAAATAAGCCCCAGGTAGAAGACGAAATTGGAAACCGCCATTCCACTCTGCATGCGGGATATGAGGTAGAGGTAGCAGACAAGGTCCCGGAGAGCCGCAAGGACGGCACCGGACGTGTCCGAGCAGAGAAGCTTTACAAAGTAATATTTTCCCCGGGCCCTCGTCATCTTCTTCGCTACTGCTTCGTACTTCTTTGAAAGATAAGGGGAAAGGTCAAAGACCCGGATGTCCTTACCGGCTGTAATATTCGATGCCGTTCGCTCCAGATAGTCCTTCTCTCCCCAGGTGGAAAAGTACTCCTGCATGGCCTTGTTATAGTACTTCATGGAGACCAGAGACAGAAGGGCCGTCACGACGCCAAGCAGGGCAATGACGGCCATGACCTTCAGATCCAGGAGGCCGACGCAGAGGATGTAGACGAGAAGACCTAAGGCATCGGCTGCGAAGGAGTATGCTTTTCGCATGATATTTTCAATGCCGTCCGAATTGTTGCCGACGGCTTCCCCGGCAGAAGCGGACCTCTTCCGTATGGAGAAGTCCTCCATCTGGGAGAGGGACAGGGACAGCCATTTCCGGTCCAGATCCTGGAAGAAACTCCCGAGCCGCCCTTCCACGAAGTGCATCTCGTTCATCTGCTCGAAAAAAGCAGAAAGCCCGGTCACGAGGCCGTAAACTGCAAAGACTGCCCCGATAGAAAATATTACGGTGACGATTGTATGCCCGCCGGACGCCATGGAAACGACAAGGGCGCTTGCGTAGGAAGCCAGCACAGGCACAAGGACCTTCACCACTATGCCGACGAAATACCACAGCATATGAAGCGGCCGGTTTTCTGCTGTCGGTTTGAAGGAATAGATGATATTACTGATGACGCTATGCCGCTTGGGTTTCGG
This sequence comes from Lachnospiraceae bacterium, assembly GCA_036343235.1. GTDB lineage: Bacteria > Bacillota > Clostridia > Lachnospirales > Lachnospiraceae > RUG306. The sequence goes on along the minus strand of JAZASQ010000214.1, from coordinate 1,465 downwards.
CAGGTCGTTCTTCTTCATTTCTTCACTCATAAGATTTCTCCCTCCGCAAATCTAAAACTCAATTTCTTCTGAGCATATCCTTACAGAATTTTTCAATCAGGCACAAAAAATGCACGAATGGATTCCATCCGTGCACGAGTTGCATGACTAATGTAAAGCGCAGAGGGCACTTCTGCCCTCTTCATTTGACGGCAGTTCCGGCAAGCGGCAGCATGATTTCCGTCACAAAGACACCGGGCTCATTTTTACGATTGATGAAGCCTGCGTTCTTCTCCACGGCATCGTTGATCCGCTGCAGGCCATGTCCGTGGTCGCCCCGCTTCTCGGAGATGTACTCAGAATCAATCTTCCGCACGACTTCATTCGTGGCATTGGAGACCGAGATGTATAACTGCTTCTTGAGGGGACCGATATAGAGGCGAAGGAACTGCTTCTCTTTCGGAACGTTGCGGCAGGACTCGACCGCATTGTCTATGAGGTTTCCGATGATGACGCAGAGATCCAGGTCGCTGACAGGGAGTTCCTTCGGAATCACAGCTTTATAATCGCAGGGGATGCCGTTCTCGAGGGCAAGAGAAATCTTTGCGTTCAAGATCGCGTCCACATTGAGGTTTCCGGTATCGAAAAGAAGGCGGATGTCGTCAAGATCCGTCTCCAGCTTGTCGGGATAGGCTCTCGCCTCTTCGATATTGTCCTTCGCGAGATAGGCCTTGATGGACTGCATGTGGTTATGGTAGTCGTGCCGCCAGCCCCGCATGGTGAGGTAGATGTGCTGCACCTCTTCCATCTCCTGCGACAGGAGCTTGTTCTGGTAGTTGATGACGGCCTTCTCGTAGGACTTTTTCAGAATCTGCCGGATGACAAGAACAGACAGGAGAATAATAAAAAAGATGACGACAAGGAGCAGGCAGACAAAAACGGGAGTCTTCAAAACATGTCCTCCTTCCGGTTACATACTATAAAGGCGGAGTTTACCTGCTTCACACAGCCCCGGCTGACCGGAAGGCGGGTTCCGTCGTCGAGGCAGAGTTCCTCTTTTCCGATGGAATCGACACGGGAAATATTGACGGAAAGGCCGCGCCGGCATTCGACAAAAAGGAGGGTACCTGCTGTTCCGACAGCAGCATTGTCCATCTCCGTATCTGCTTTTTGTCCGGCCGCATTGAGCTGCTCCAGCACGTCCTTATAATTCCGATGCAGACGTAAGTGTTCCGCATCCGTCACCACATTCACATAATGACCGTCCGCCTCGATATACTTGACGGCAGACAGTGCCACCTTCACATTCTCTCCGCCGCTTTCCAGAAGGACGTAGCTTTCTTCCCTTTCCTTCTGCCCGGCAAGAAAGGCCGTCATCAGCTCTGCAAGTTTTTCCTGCGTCACCGGTTTTAAGAGATATCGGAAAGCCCCAACCTCGTAGCCGTCGAAAACCCGGGAAGGATCTGATGTGAGAAACGCAATCTTC
>JAZASQ010000213.1:0-2693 GCA_036343235.1 Lachnospiraceae bacterium | reverse complement strand
GAGCCGCTGCCGAAACAGGTCTTCGGCCACCCCTGGCTCCTGCAGGGCGGGGAGAAAATGTCGAAATCCAAGGGCAATGTCATCTACGCGGACGACATGGTGGACCTCTTCGGCGTGGATGCCTCCAGATATTTCGTTTTACATGAAATGCCCTACGAGAACGACGGGGTCATCACCTGGGAACTCCTTGTGGAGCGCATCAATTCCGACCTGGCCAATACGCTCGGAAACCTTGTCAAGCGGACCGTTTCCATGACGAACCAGTATTTCGGCGGGGTTGTGAAGAACCCGGGCGTTTCAGAGCCTGTGGACGAGGAGCTCATCTCCCTTGCGAAAGCCACAAGGGACCTCTGCGACAAGGATATGGAGACCCTTCGCGTTGCCGACGCCATGACGAAGGTCTGGGACCTCTTCAAGCGCTGCAACAAGTATATAGATGAGACGGAGCCCTGGGTGCTCGCAAAGGACCCTGCTGCGCAGGGTCGGCTCGCCACGGTCCTCTACAATCTCATAGAATCCATCTCTATAGGGGCCAGCCTCATCAAGTCCTTCATGCCGGAGACTTCCGCTGCCATCCTGAAGGAGCTGGGGGCGGACGAGATTCCCTATGACGAGCTCGATACCTTCGGCCACTATCCGGCCGACGGCAGCCGCAAGGTGACGGACGCTCCTGTTACATTATTTGAGCGCCTCAAGCTCGATGACGTCATGAAGAAGGTGGCTGTCATTGAAGCCGCCCAGAAGAAGGCCGCCGCTGCGGAAGAGAAGAAGGAATCCCCGAAGGGCGGAAAGGCTGCTGCCGGGGAGGCAAAGACTGCTGATTCCGCGAAGGCTTCCGCTGGCGGGGAAAATGTTGAACACAAACCCCAGGTCACTATCGATGACTTCGACAAGTTGGAGTTTAGGGTCGGCGAGATCCTCGCCTGCGAGCCTGTTCCCAAGTCCAAGAAGCTCCTCTGCAGCCAGGTGAAGATCGGCGCTGAGACGAAGCAGATCGTGTCCGGAATTCACAAATATTATTCTCCGGAAGAGATGGTGGGCAAGAAGGTCATGGTCGTTGTAAACCTGCAGCCCGCGAAGCTGGCCGGGGTTCTGTCCGAGGGCATGATCCTTTGCGCGGAAGACGAGTCCGGAGACCTGGCCCTGATGAAGCCGGAGAAGGATTTCGCGGCGGGGGCTGAGATCTGTTGATATGAAAATATTCGAAACCCACGCACATTATGATGACAGGAAGTTCGACTCGGACAGGGCCGAACTTCTTTCTGCTCTTCCGAAGATGAACGTGAGCCCGGTCATCAATGTCGGGGCCTCCATGGAGTCCACGAAAGAGTCCCTCGCCCTGGCAGACGAATGGCCCTACATCTACGCGGCCATAGGGGTCCATCCCGAGGAGATCAAGTCCCTGACGGAAGAGGATATGGAATATCTCTCCGCCCACGCGGGTGACCCGAAAGTCGCGGCCATCGGCGAAATCGGCCTTGACTACCACTATCTGAAGGAAGATTATAAATATATAGAGGACTTAGACGAGCGCCACGCTGCGATTGACGCCGTGAAGGAGAAGCAGAAATACTGGTTTCTCCGCCAGATGGAGATTGCCCGGGAGGCGGACCTGCCCTGCATCTTCCACATGCGGGACGCGGCAGCGGACACCATGGAACTCCTGACGGACGCGGCTGCCAAAGGCACCCGGGGCGTCATCCACTGCTACTCCTACTCCGTCGACCACGCCCTCAAGTACATCGACATGGGTTACTACATCGGGGTCGGAGGGGCCGTGACCTTTTCGGACTCGAAGAAGCTTGCGGCGGTCGTCGCGGCCGTTCCCCTCGAGCGCATCGTGACGGAGACGGACTGCCCCTATATGGCGCCCGAGCCCTTCCGGGGCCGCCGCAACGACTCGACCTACATCCCCTACGTCATCAAGCGGATTGCGGAGATCAGGGAAATCACGGAAGACGAGGTCCTGGAGACGACGGCGGAGAACGCCTACCGCCTGTTTCCGAAGGTGAAAAAGAAGTATTAATAATGTAAACCCCGTCCTCAGCTGCAAACACGGGGGAAGCCATGAACACTACACCCCGTCTTCTTCTGGGAACATGGGGGAAATAATGCAGACCCTGTCCTCAACTGTAAACACGGGGGAAGCCATGTACCCCCCGTCTTCAACTGCAAACATGGGGGAAATAATACAGACCCTGTCCTCTCTTGCACGCGCAAGGCAGCAGGAGATGTCCGGGTTTACATTAGTCATAAGAGAAAATTATGCCGGCAATCGATTACGGAAACAGTGCAAATACAGGGGCCTACCTGAGGAGCAAGGGCTTTAGGGTCAAGAAGAACTATGGGCAGAACTTCCTGACGGATGAGACGGTCCTGTCCGATATTGCGGATGCCTCGGGGGTGACGGCTAATGACACGGTCCTGGAAATAGGGCCCGGGACCGGAAACCTGACCCGGCTTCTGGCCGGGCGGGCGAAAAAAGTCATCGCCATCGAGGTCGACACGGAGCTCATCCCCTACCTGACGGTCGCCCTCGAGCACTTTAATAATACGGAGATCATCAACACCGATATCATGCAGGCCGACCTCTCCGAAATCCTTTCCGGAGTCGAAGGGGACCTCTGCGTGGTGGCCAACCTCCCCTACTATATTACAACGCCCGTTGTGACGAAGCTTCTGGAGGCGGACCT
>JAZASQ010000212.1:0-2697 GCA_036343235.1 Lachnospiraceae bacterium | reverse complement strand
CGTCTCCGGGACAAATCCACCGGCACAAACGAATTCCGGACTCTTGTTTCAGAAATTGCCATGCTCGAAGGCTACGAAGCCCTTCGCGACCTGCCCACCGAGGAAATCCCCGTTGAAACGCCTATCGAAAACACCATGAGCTCTGTCATCACCGGCAAAAAGATGGCCATCGTGCCCGTCCTCCGCGCAGGTCTCGGCATGGTCGACGGCATCCTTTCCCTGGTGCCCACGGCCAAGGTCGGCCACATCGGCCTCTACCGCGACCCGGAGACCCACGAGCCCCACGAATACTACTGCAAGCTGCCTTCCCCGATTGAACAGCGGACCATCGTGGTCGTTGACCCCATGCTGGCTACGGGCGGATCTGCCTGCGACGCCATCGAGATGATCAAGCAGCACGGCGGGAAGAAGATCAAGTTCATGTGCATTATCGCCGCCCCCGAGGGCCTGAAGAAGCTGCACGAGACCCATCCCGATATCCAGATTTACGTCGGCCATCTCGACAGGGAACTGAACAAAGACGCCTATATCTGCCCCGGCCTCGGCGATGCCGGCGACCGGATTTTCGGGACGAAATAATGTTTGTTAAAAAAAATGATATCGATGCCAAGCCCTTGAACGTCATGATCGTGGGCTGCGGCAAGGTCGGCATCACGCTGGTGGACCAGCTCTCCCGCGAGGGGAACGAAATCACCATCGTTGACAAGAACGCCGACATCATCAATGAACTGACAAATACATACGACATCATAGGCTACCACGGCAACGGAGCCTCTTATGGCGTGCTGAGAGAGGCCGGTATCGAGGATGCTGACCTCTTCATTGCTGTTACGGAGTCTGATGAATTAAACCTGCTCTGCTGCACGGTCGCCAGCAAAATCAAGGGCTGCTCCACGATTGCCCGGGTCCGGGACCCGGACTACAGCCGGGAGATCAACTACCTCCGGGAAAAGCTCGGCCTTACGATGATTGTCAACCCCGAGTACGAAACTGCCCGGATGACAAACCACATCCTCGCCCTGCCCTCCGCCCTCGAAGTCAATACCTTCGCCCACGGGCAGGCCGAAATCGTCAAGTTCAAGGTCAGCTCAGGGAACATACTCGAAGGCAAATCCATCAGCGAATTTTCGGCCAAATATAAAAACGCCGTCCAGTTCGCCGCCATAGAGCGGGACGATGAAATCCATATTGCAACCGGTGACTTCGTCTTCCGGGAGGGAGATGTGGTCTCCTTCGTGGCTCCCCGCCGCGGCAACCGGAAGCGCCTGAAGCTCTTAGGCCTTGACTTCCACCCTATTGAAGACTGCCTGATTGTGGGCGGCTCCGAGTCGGCCTACTATCTCGCGAACGAGCTCACGCGAAACGGCGTCAGGGTCACGCTGATCGAACGGGACCCCAAGCGCTGCGAAGAGCTTTCCATGCTCCTTGACAACTGCATCGTCATCAACGGGGACGGAACGGATGAAGAGCTCCTGAAGGAAGAGGGCATAGAATCCGTCGACTCCTTCGTGCCCATGACCGGCATAGATGAGGAGAATATCCTCCTGACCCTCCACGCCAAACGGGTTTCCGATGCAAAAATTGTCACGAAGATCAACCGTTTCTCCTTCCGGGACGTCATAGATTCCCTGGACCTGGGGAGCGTCATCTACCCGCGCTATATCACGTCGGAAGCCATCATCGCCTACGCGCGCGCCAAGCGAGCCTCCCTCGATTCCAATATCGAGACCCTCTACCACATGTACGACCAGAAGGCCGAGGCCAAAGAATTCCAGATCCGGACCAAGTCCAATGTCACGGGCATTCCCCTGAAGGACCTTCCCCTCGAAGAGGATGTCCTGATTGCCTGCGTGAACCGGAACGGGAACCTCATCTTCCCCGGCGGCTCCGACACCCTTGAGGTGGGCGACTCCGTCATGATTGTCACCACGAATTTCGGATATAGGGATATTTCGGATATACTTGTGAAATGAACCGCAGAATCATCTTCTACACACTGGGCGTCGTCTGCAGGGCGGAAGCAGCACTCATGCTGCTTCCCGCCCTGTGCGGCCTCATATACGGGGAATCGGAGGGCCTTGCATACATATTTGTGGCCGCCATCTCCTTTCTGACCGGGACCGTTCTGAACCACCTGAAGCCCGAAGACCACATCTTCTATCTGAAGGAAGGGTGTCTGGCCGTGGCCCTGGCCTGGATCGGCATGTCCTGCATCGGGGCCCTCCCCTACGTCATCACGGGAGAAATTCCCTACTATCCCAATGCACTTTTTGAGACGGTCTCCGGTTTCACGACAACCGGCGCATCCATTCTCTCGAATGTCGAGGCCCTGTCCCACGCTTCCCTCCTCTGGCGCTCCTTCACCCACTGGGTCGGCGGCATGGGGGTTCTCGTCTTCGTTCTCGCCATCGTTCCCCTTTCCGGCGGATCCAATATCAACCTCATGAAGGCCGAGTCCCCCGGTCCTTCCGTCGGCAAACTCATGCCCCACCTGAAGCAGACGGCCATGACCCTCTACATGATCTATATCTTCATGACCGTGGCGGAATTCATCATTCTGGCCATGGGAAAAATGCCGGTCTTCGACAACCTCTGCATCACGTTCGGCACAGCCGGTACGGGCGGCTTTGCCATCCGGAATTCCGGCTGCGCCGATTACACGGTCTTCCAGCAGTGGGTCATCACGATCTTCATGAT
>JAZASQ010000211.1:0-2709 GCA_036343235.1 Lachnospiraceae bacterium | reverse complement strand
TGCCCTGAAGGTCCTCTTCTGATGCGGGTCATGCTGGTCGTCGCTTACGACGGAACGGCTTACGCGGGCAGCCAGATACAGGCCAATGCCCTGACTATAGAGGCGGTCCTTCTGCAGGAACTTGAGAAGGTCCTTCATGAGAATAATATAAAGCTTCTCGGTGCCTCCCGGACCGACTCCGGTGTACACGCCCTGGGCAATGTCTGGGTTTTCGATACACAGACGACGATTCCGGCGGAGAAAATTTCCTACGCCCTGAACCGGAGCCTGCCGCCGGACATCGTCGTGCAGGCCTCGCGTGAGGCTCGGCCTGACTTCCATCCCCGCTACACAAAGACCTCAAAGACCTATCTCTACCGGATTCTGAACCGTACATTTCCGGACCCCCTGCGGAGCAGATATACGCACTGCGTCTATGGAGACCTGGACACTGCTGCCATGCAGGAGGCTGCGGATTTCCTTGTCGGGGAGCACGACTTCACCTCTTTCGCCTCCATTCACAGCCAGACGGATTCTTTTGTGAGGACCATCTATCGTATCCGGGTCTTTCGGACAGGGATGTCGGTAGATGGAAGCCGGGGCCGTCGATTGGAAGCGTATTCAGACAATGGCTTTGTCAATTCTGCTGCACCTTTTCAGACTGATGGCGCTGATGCAGAATCCGGCGACGAAGTCGACATCGAGGTCACCGGGAACGGCTTCCTCTACAATATGGTCCGCATCATTGCCGGGACGCTCATCAACGTAGGCCTGGGACGGACAGCAGCGGCAGAGATTCCTGCAATCCTTGAAAAGAAGGACCGGGAGGCTGCCGGCCCGACAGCACCCGCCAAGGGCCTGACGCTGGTGAAAATAGAATATCCGGAGCTCTGAAGCCTGTTTTCACCTTTCACGCACAGAAATCGGCCCTTTTTGTATGGAAATTGGTGCATTTCGCATTTCTTTTTCCTTGACTCGGGCGCAGCACCATATTATAATAGACAAGCTTGCGAAAATCCGCCTGCGTTTCCAAAGCCCCGGAAACCCAGGAAAGAAGCAGGCTTCAGACAGTTTTGTGACTGCTCCGGAATTTCGGACATTTTTCCGGCTGCGTCCACAGACATTCGTTGCACTATTGCACAGGCTTTTCTTTTTCCGGCGGCCTCTCACCGCGAAGGAAGGACGAAGGGCCGCGCGCGGACAGGTTTCATCAGTCCCTGCCCGATTTGGAGGATATTATGAAGACATATATGCCGAACCCGGCCGAGGTCGAGAGAAAGTGGTATGTAGTTGATGCCGAAGGACAGACTCTCGGACGTCTCGCCAGCGAAGTCGCAAACGTACTTCGCGGAAAGAACAAGCCGGTTTTCACTCCCCATGAGGATATGGGTGACTACGTCATCGTCATCAATGCGGAGAAGATCAAGGTCACAGGAAAGAAGCTTGATCAGAAGCATTACTACAGCCATTCCGACTATGTAGGCGGCCTCAAGGACACCACTCTGAAGGATATGCTGGATCGTCATCCCGAGCGTGTCATCGAGCACGCCGTTCGCGGTATGCTTCCCCACGGAGCACTTGGCAACACCATGTACAAGAAGCTTTTTGTATACGCAGGTCCTGAGCACAAGCATGCTGCCCAGAAGCCTGAAGTGCTTACATTCTGATAGGAGAGGGAAATCATGGCTACAAAGAATGCAAAATATTACGGAACCGGCCGGAGAAAGTCCTCTGTTGCCCGTGTCTATGTGACACCCGGTACCGGCAAGATCACTATCAACAAGCATGACATTGACGAGTACCTCGGTCTTGAGACCCTGAAGCTCATCGTTCGTCAGCCCTTCGCTATTACCGGTACGGAAGGCAAGTTTGATGTCACCTGCACCGTCAAGGGCGGCGGCACCACCGGTCAGGCCGGTGCAATCCGCCACGGCATCTCCCGTGCCCTTCTCACTGTTGATGAAGAGTATCGTCCCGCCCTCAAGGCCGCCGGTCTCCTGACCCGTGACCCTCGTATGAAGGAGCGGAAGAAGTACGGTCTCAAAGCCGCACGTCGTGCACCGCAGTTTAGTAAGAGATGAGCAAAGCCCCACAAGGACTTTTTGGGAAGAGCCCTGCAGCATTTGCTGTGGGGCTTTTCCCATCTCTGTAGCCTGCGGTCCCTCCGAACGCCTTCAGGCGTTCTCCGGGCCGCGGCTACGGGAGTGCCACCGGCACTCCCGCTTAACGCCGCTACAGTTCTCTAAGCAGTCCCCTGCGTTGGCATAGGTCTCCGCGGGTTGCGGCTTGGTGTTTTTTTAACGCCGCTACAGTTCAGTAAGAGATATGGTTATGATTGAAAAAAAGCGAAATCCTTATATCGATATGGTCAAGGGTCTGGGCATCGTCTTCATGGTGGGGGGGGCACTGCAGTGCGCCGGGCATTCCCTTCTATGTCCTCTTTCATATGGCCATCTTTTTCATCGCGTCAGGCTACTGCTACAGCGCAGCAAAGTCGGACAGCGTGAAAAGCCTCTGGGCCTTCGTCAAGCGGAAGTCTGTGACGCTCTGGTTTCCCTATGTGCTTTGGGGGACGGTCAATGTCCTGCTTTTCAACTTCTTTCTGAAGATCAATATCTATACAGGCGCCCCCGAGTTCCTCAACTATGCGAATACGCCTTATGATATTCTTATAGCACCTACTGACCTCCACAATATCCTGAAAAATATTGTAGGCTTTTGCCTTCTTCG
>JAZASQ010000210.1:0-2717 GCA_036343235.1 Lachnospiraceae bacterium | reverse complement strand
TGGAGAAGGAAAAGGACTACACGAAGGATTTCTGAATCCGGGAGAAATAGGCTCTTTGTCTGGACGGGAGTTTGGCATTGCATATATGTATTGCCTGTGTGTTGTTTGAACTTTTCTGTGGAGGAAAGCTATGCCTGCTGTTGTAGATGAACGGCGCCTCTGCCGCCGCTGCATGACATTTCAGGAGGCCGAAGAGGCCGAAAAATATGTGGCTCTGCTGCCTCAGGACATGCTGGTTTCTCCGGAGAAGGCCGAAGAGCGCATGCAGGTCTGCGAGCACTGCGACCTCCTCTGCGGCTCCACCTGCCGGGCCTGCGGCTGCTTCATCGTCTACCGGGCCAACGCCAAGGCGGGCCGGTGTCCGAAGAAGAAGTGGCAGTAATTTGCGGGAATATGCTTCCGAATGAAGGGCTGCCGGGCTCAAAAGCCTTATGTCTGCTGCCTTTCGAGTTTTCGCAAATGCAGTCAAAAATGCGGCAAACGGGTACTTGTAATGAATTTTAGATTTGTATAAAATACTTGAGAATATTCGCTTTACCGCGGTGCTGTGGTGTTTTATGGTACCCGGTGGGCTTTACATTATTCATATAAATAGAACAGGCGGAACGAAGACATGCTGCAGATTGATACAATTGAAGAAGCCCGGGAGCTCTTCAAGGCGCTGGGCTCCGATGTTCGGATTGACATCATCAAATACCTGCAGATCCATCCCAATATTTCCATGAAGGAGTTGGCGGCGGCTGTCGGCATCACGAACGGGGCCCTGACGGCCCACATTCAGAAGCTTGAGGCAGCTGGCGTCGTGCGGGTGTCCCAGGACTCTACCGTCCACGGGAACCAGAAGCTTCTGTCCCTGGCCATTGACAAGCTCCTTGTCAATATGGAGCCGCCCAAGCGGAACGAGAACGTTGTCACGGCGGACATCAAGGTCGGCCAGTATTCCGACTTCCACGTCTACCCGACCTGCGGCCTTTCCACCCCGACGGAAGTCATCGGGGAGGTCGACGACCCGCGCTACTTCGCCCATACGGACCACTACAAGGCCGATATTCTCTGGTTCATGCGGGGCTATGTCGAGTACATGATTCCCAACTTCGTCCCCAAGAACAACCGCATCACCAGCATCAAGGTCTCCGCGGAGATTTCCTCCGAAGCGCCGGGAGTCAATGAAAACTGGCCCTCCGACATCACGATTTCCGTCAACGGAACCGAGGTCGGCATGTGGACCTCCCCCGGCGACTTCGGCGAGCGGAGGGGCATCCTGACCCCGGACTGGTGGTTTTCGAACTGGAACCAGTACGGCCTTCTGAAAGTCTTTGATATCAACAGCGAAGGCACCTTCGTTGACGGCTTCAAGATTTCTGATGTCACCATGGACGACCTGGACATCGACCCCTCGAGCCAGATCCGCTTCCGCTTCTCCGTTGAAGACGACGCCAAGCATGTCGGCGGCCTCACCATCTTCGGCCGCACCTTCGGCAACTACGCCCAGGACATCAAGACCACGCTCACCTACGAGCCGGTGGCGTGACGCCTGCCGGCCTTGGGCCCATGGCTTGATTCAATACAAAAGTCCGCCAAGTTACCTGCCGGCCTTGGGCCCATGGCTTGATTTAATACAAAAGTCCGCCAGTTTGCCCGGTTGCGTTGGGCCCATGGCTTGATTCACTACAAAAGTCCGCCAGTTTGCCCGGCTGCGTTGGGCCCATGGCTTGATTCAATACAAAAGTCCGCCAAGTTACCTGCCGACGTTGGGCCCATGGCTTGATTCAATACAAAAGTCCGCCACCCCCCACCGCCATTGAACCATGCTTGTTGCAATGGCAACACACTTTCGCTATAATCGGAGCTATCTTTTATGACGAGGTGAACGCTATGATGACCGCGAAAGATATGACGAGGACAGACCTTTTTGCCGGAATCGACGAGAAGGGGGTCAATATGCTGCTCGGGTGCCTGCATGCCCGGGAGAAGCACTTTCAGAAGAATGACATTATAGCCCTCGAGGACGACCAGATCCGCTTTGTGGGCCTTGTTCTTGACGGGACGGTAAATATGGTGAAGGAGGACATCTGGGGCGATGAGACCCTGCTTTCCTTCATTTCAAGAGGCGAGGTCTTCGGCGAGACCTTTGCCCTGCAGAAGAATACGAATTCCTACGTGACTTTCATGGCGGGAGAGGAAACGAATGTCCTCTTCATGCCGGCGAACGACATCATCCACTCCTGCCCGGACGGCTGCAACTGCCACGCCCAGATCACGACGAATATGTTCAATATCCTGGGCAAGAAGGGCGTCATGCTGATGGAGAAGATCGAGGTTTCCTCCCGCTCCTCCCTGCGCGAAAAGATTCTCTCCTACCTCTCGATTCTGGTCCAGAAGCAGGGCCGGCGCACGGTCCAGTCGCCGCTGAACCGGACCCGCATGGCCGACTACCTGGGCGTAAACCGCTCGGCCATGACCCGGGAGCTTGCCACGATGAAGCGGGAGGGCATCATCGACTTCGACAAGAACGAGTACACTGTCTACGCCGAGGAGATGGAGGCGTAGGATTTTTATATTAATATAACCCCCGAGGCAGTATCATGATATGCCATCCCCAGGCAGTTTCACTTTTCAGTGTCCTGCTGGGGGGCAGCATATCAGTCCGTCCCGGGGATTTTTCATGTACTCCGCCTGTATCCTGAAGGGCGGATGCCCGTGATCTCGAGGAAGAC
>JAZASQ010000209.1:0-2762 GCA_036343235.1 Lachnospiraceae bacterium | reverse complement strand
TGCAGTCCATGCCGTACAGATCGGCGGTGTACTGCAAAAGTTCACGGACTTTCATGTTTTCGTAATAGCTGTTCTCGCTGGGCAGATAGCCCACATCCTTGGCAATGACGCTGGCCTTGGAGTGACAGTCCAAACCGAAGATAGATGCACTGCCTCCGGTGGGACGGATCAGCCCCATTAGGGTGCGGATTGTGGTGGACTTACCCGCACCGTTGGGGCCGATAAAGCCGAAAAACTCTCCCTGGTTGACAGAGAAGCTGAGGTTATTGATTCCTCGATGCTTCCCATAGTGCTTGGTCAGTTCATTCAAGACAATCGCTTGTTCACTCATTTCAAATACTCCTCCTTATAAAAATTTTTCCGCAAAATCGCGATGTTCTTTTGAAAATCATCCATGACGGTATCAAAATCAAAAGTGTCCGCTCCACGGTATCGGGCCGCATAGCCCTCGGCCATCAGCAGAAGCATTTGGAATACAGGGCCAGCATCTTCCGGGTTCTTGAATTTCAAAGCGTCATCTTCCCGCAAAATCATATCGTTTCTGAACTTGCAGGTTTCTTCCGTCAGGATGACCAGCGAATCCAGCACATCGGGAGAAGTTTCCTCCCAGACGCTGGAAATAAATTGGAGAATGAAGGGCTGTGTTTTGAAACTCTCCATTTCTATTTTGCTGGAAGTCATGATCCTGTCGAACAAGTCCGTTTGGGAATCGAGTGCTTCCTTATCAAATATTCCCTCTATGATTTTCTTGCAGTATTCCAGCAGGTAAATGTAGAGATGCTTTTTACTGCCAAAATACTGAAACACAGACGCTTTGGAAATGTGTGCGGCTACCGCAATATCATTGATTGAGGCTTTTTCATAACCAAACTTGCCGAAGCACTGGAGCGCCGCATTGAGAATGGTCGTTCTCTTTTCTTCGGTCAGCGCCAAAAATTTATCCAATTCATTTCCCCCTTTATGAAAAATAACCGTTTCGGTTATTTAGAGTATAGCACTAATAACCGAATCGGTCAAGAGGTTGGGAGTATAATTCAAAAATTTCCCTTTTATATTGTTAGGCCAACGAAGATTAGTCTCGAAAGTGCTGGTGTGTTCAAGTCAGCAGTTGTGTGAAATTAAATATGATATTGCATGAAATTATAAATCGTTCAAATCCTATGACCTGAAATGTAAAATTACATTGGGTGATGTCTATGCAATTTGAACGCGATGAGCGAAAGTTTGATTTCCACGATATAGGGCGCGAAATTAAGCGCAAAAGAGAAGCCAGCGGCATGACACAGGAGCAACTGGCCTGTATTATTGACCGCGATCCCCGTACCGTCATGTACCATGAAAACGACGGCCAGCATCCCAGCCTGAATATCTTTTATCAGCTGGTGACAAAGTTCGATATATCGGTGGATCAGTTCTTTTATCCAGGCATGAGCGCAGATGACGCTTGCAAAAAGCGTATCAATATCATGCTCGGCTCTATGTCCGAAAAGGAATTGCGCCTTGTGGAAAATATAATCAGAGCTGTCAAAGACAGCCAAGAAACGGAGGAAGTGTGAAAAACGCTGCCTCCGTTTTTTTTGTGGGATTTCCGGGGGTGCGCGTTAGCGGCAAGCAATGCAAGTGTATGGACACTTGCTTTTTTTGCGCCCCCACCGGGGCGGCAAAAATGCTTGTTGGGGTTGCTCCCCAAACCCGCCGTACTTCTGGCCACCGTGACCAGAAGCACTCTTGCCTGCGTCACAGCCCTATCGGGCCTGTTCCTTATTGCGCTGGCCGTCCGTCAGGCCGCGCAGATGATCCACGCTGCCCTTGACCGCCACCAGTTCCCGCATCTCCTGTTGGGCCTTGCGGTAGTCGGCGTAAAGGGCTTTTTTCTTTGCCGTCAGCTCACGGCGGGATTTTTTGAGGGCATCCATTTTAGGGAGCTTGGCCCCGCCCAAAAGCTCGCCCAGCGCGGCCTTGGCCGCCCGGTAGTCAGCAAGCTCGGCCTCATGCGCGGCAAGATATTTCTTGCTGTACCGGGCCGCCTTATAGCCGTCGAACACAGGCCGGGTCTTGGCGTAGTCCACCACGGCGGCCATGAGATCGGATACCTTGGACAGCTCGGCCTCGGTCTGCTGGATCTCTCCGGCCAGCGCATGAAAGCGATCCGTGGCCGCCTCAGTCTTGGCCGCCAGCTCGTCGTATTCCATCAGATCATTTTCTTTCAAGAATTGCAGAGCTGCGGCCATCTGCTTCAAATTGTAGACCTTGGCCCACCGCTTATAGGCCGGGCCTTTGCCGTGGCTCATGCGCTCCTGAATGTCAATCAGCAGATTGACCCGCTGGGGTGCGGGACGGGAGCCACGCCTGGGCTCGGCCTTGCGGGTGGGAGCCTTGCCGTCAATGACAGCCTGAACGTCCTCCGGGCCGTAGCCGTCCCCCAGCGTGGATGCCCGGAAACGGGTTGCCCGCTCCTGTCCTGGCACTCGGAATGAAGTCACGCCGCCCCGCCCGCGCTTCACCTCAATACCCGCCTGTTCCATGCGCCGCAGGAAGTCGGGAAGATCGGCGGGGCGCTCGGTCAGGGCCTCATCAATAGCAAGGCGTATCTGCTCCTTATAGGAGAGCTTTTGATCCCCGCCCAGCCATTGCCCGTAATGCAGAAAGCGGCCCTTGCTGTGGAACTTGGGATTTGCAATGACGGACAGATTGTGCTCCAGACACACCCGGTCAGAGAGCCGCCGCAGGGCAAAGGTGGAGCCGATGAAGTTGCGGAACTT
>JAZASQ010000208.1:0-2770 GCA_036343235.1 Lachnospiraceae bacterium | reverse complement strand
GGCGAATGTCCCCGGAATCAGAACGGCCCCGGCAGAGAGGTATTTCGCCGCAAATGTCACATACATGCCGACAATCATGGAAAGAAGGCCCGCCGCCGGCTGCACCATAAACATGGCTGCGCAGGTGCATGAAACGCCCATGCCTCCCTTGAAATGATGCCAGACGGGGAAGTTATGGCCCAGGACCGCTCCAAGGCCCGCGAATGCCGCTCCTGCCATTCCCATCTCAGGAATAATTATAAAACGCGAAATGAGGCACGGAATTACAGTCTTCGCAAGATCCCCAGCCAGAGTCGCTGCCCCTGGACCAAAACCGAGCTCGGTCATTACATTCGCCATGCCCGGGTTTCCCGAACCGAGTGCAAACACTGACTTCCCGGAAACCTTCCGGGCTACGATATCCGCCGTCAGAATATTGCCGCAGGCATAGCCGAGAAGAAGTGAAATCAGCAGTTTCAGAATCAAGATGAAATGTCCTCCCCACTTGTGCTATAGTAGAAAAGCTGACAAAACGCGCCATGGAACATGGCTTTTGACACTGTGATTACATTATATCAATATTATTCTCATAATGCTTGAGTAATTTCCGAAAAGAGAGGATGTAATTCATGGAAGACTTACGAAAAGAGCTGCAGGAGCGCTTCACGGACTATGTGTCCTTTTATACCACCAGTGAGGAAGGGGCGGAAAAGATTCCGTCCACGGCCCGCCAGTTCAACCTGGCCCGCCACCTCTGTGACGAGCTGAAGGCCATGGGCATAGAAGATGCCGAAGTCAGCCACCACTGTTATGTCTACGGGACCCTTCCTGCCACCCCCGACATGGAGGACCGGCAGACGACCGGTTTCATCGCCCACCTCGACACAGCACCCAGCTTTTCCGGGGAGAATGTGAAACCCCAGATATTGGAAAACTATGACGGCGGAGACGTGGTCCTGAAGGGCTCGGGCGCTGTCCTTTCCCCCAGGGAATTTTCTGATCTCGCTGCTCTCAAGGGCCGAACCCTGATCACGACCGACGGCACCACCCTGCTCGGGGCCGACGACAAGGCCGGTGTCACGGAGATAATGACCGCCATCGCCTACCTTCTCAAGCACCCCGAAATCAGCCACGGCAAAATCCACATCGCCTTCACTCCCGATGAAGAAGTAGGCCGTGGGCCGGAGCGCTTTGATGTCGAAGGCTTCGGAGCCGACTACGCCTACACGGTAGACGGCGGGGCCGAGGGAGAAATCTCCTACGAGAACTTCAATGCAGCTTCCGCCAAAGTCACCATGGACGGGGTCAACGTCCACACCGGTTCCGCCAAGGGCATCATGGTAAATGCGGCCCTTCTTGCAGCCACCTTCGCTGCTGACCTCCCTCGCAATATGACCCCTGCTGAAACCGAAGGCCGGGAAGGCTTTTTCCATCTTGAAGACATAAAAGGCGACGTCAACCACGCCGAATGTTCCTTCCTGATCCGGGACCACGATGCACAGAAGTTTTCCGACAAGAAAGCCCTTCTTGAACGACGGATAGAAGAACTTCGCAAAAAGTACCCCACCGGAACCTTCACTCTGGAAATCTCCGATACGTACAAAAATATGTACCCCATCATGGAGCAGCATCCGAAAATCATCGCCCTTGCAAAGAATGCCATCACCCTCTGCGGCATGGAGCCCGTCTCCGACCCGGTTCGCGGAGGCACCGATGGTGCCCAGCTCACCTACAAAGGCCTTCCCTGCCCCAATCTCGGCACTGGCGGCTATGCCTTTCACGGCCCCTTCGAGCACATCACCCTTGAAGGCATGCAGAAGGCCACGGAAGTCATCATCTATATCGCCTGCAACCCCCTTGAAAAAGGAAGCTGAGCCCTGACCCCGTAGCACGCATGAAGACAGAAGCATTACAAACATAGTCCGAAATTTTGCATTTGTCCCCTATTGAAAAACCCCAGGCCTCCTGCATGTGCAGAAAGCCCGGGGTTTTATATTATTCATATATGAATGAGCATCACTCGTTCGCCGGTACCTCGTCCATAAGCTCCAACGAGTGCTCGTCTACCATCTCATCGCACATCTCGAGGAAGACGTCGAGGGGTACATCGTGAAGTACCTTGTTCTGGCCGCGGAGGTTGATGGAAACCGTGCGGTTTGCAACCTCCTGGTCACCAAGAACGAGGATATAGGGGTCCTTATAGTTCTTATAATGCTTGATCTTCTCCTTCATATTGGTTTCGGAGTAGTCGTACTCTGCCCGGATGCCGTTGGCGCGGAGAAGGGATACCACTTCCTTCGCGTATTCGACGTGGTCCTGGCGGATCGGAACGACCGCTACCTGATAGGGGCTGAGCCAGAAGGGAAAGGCGCCCTTGAAGTTCTCGATCAGAATTCCGATGAAACGCTCCATGGAACCGAAGATAGCCCGGTGGATCATGACAGGACGCTTCAGAGTGCCGTCGCTTGCAGTGTACTTCATATCGAAGTTCAGCGGCAGCTGGAAGTCGAGCTGGATGGTACCCATCTGCCACTCGCGGCCAAGAGCATCCTTCATCTTCAGGTCAATCTTCGGCCCGTAGAAAGCCCCGTCGCCTTCATTAATCTCATAACCGCCCTCGCCGTACTTCTTGTCGAGGATGGCTTTTAAGTCCTTCTCTGCCTGGTCCCATACGGCGATGTCGCCCATGAAATCATCGGGTCTTGTGGAAAGCTCGGCCTCGTAGGTCAGACCGAAAGTTCCGTAGATTTCGCCGGCAATGTCCATGATATCGGAAATCTCATCCGCAATC
>JAZASQ010000207.1:0-2783 GCA_036343235.1 Lachnospiraceae bacterium | reverse complement strand
CTGGCCCACGCGGACATCCCCGGCAGCTTGAAACGGCCGGGCATCTGGTGCTATATTCTGGTCCGCATGGTGGCGGTTCCCCTGGGGCTTTATATTATTCTCAGGGCCCTGAAGCTCCCGCAGGACATGATTGAGGCCTTTGCCCTCATGGCCATGGTCCCGGCCGGCAACCTCCCCATGGTCCAGGCCGAGGCGGACGGCCTGCCCACTGCCACCCTTTCCGAGGGCATTGTGGGCAGCACCATTCTCTGCTTCTTCACGATCACCCTGCTCATGAGTCTGCTCTTCTAGCCTCACGAGAATAATATATTGCCCCCGCTCCGCCTCCGGCTATAATGGAAGGGCGGTCAGCCGGCGCGGTGTGCAGGCTATATTGCCCCCGCTCCGCCTCCGGCTATAATGGAAGGGCGGTCGCCGACGCGGTGTGCAGGCGTCCGAATTGTTGTCTAACGGATTTTGCAGGATAGAATATGTTTCAGGACATTGAAGGAAAAATCACATATGAATACCGGCCGGCGGAGGCAACGGACTTCCTGGTCCTCATTAACGAAGGCAAGCCGGCCCTGACGGAAGAAGGTTTTCTGCCGACCCTGGCTGAGAGTGGATTTACGCCCGCGCCGGCCGAGGGCGGCTCTGCCGCTTCCGAGGCCGCAGGCGGGCTGCCCGGGGCCGGACAGCCCGTGACCCTTTCTTCCGCCGCCGATGTACTGTCGGAAGAAGATTCCTATTTTCTTCAGTATCTGCTGACCTACGGGGACAAGGCCTTCTACGCCCTGCTGCCGACAGGTTCCTCCCCGACCGCCCTCTTTTTGGCGGGGCCCGTCAAACTCGAATACAGGGCCATGCGGACCCTCTTTGTCTCCGAGGACCAGGGCCTCCATTTCGCCGCTGCCACAGCCTGCCACCTGGCGGTCTGGTACCGGAACAATCAATACTGCGGCCGCTGCGGACAGATGCTGCTCCCCGCTGATAATGACCGGGCCCTTGTCTGCCCCTCCTGCGGGCTGGAAATCTTCCCCTCCATCGCCCCTGTCGTCATCGTGGGAGTCTTATATAATGGAAAGATTCTTCTGACCCGCTACGCCGACCCCCGGGGCTACCGGCGGCACGCCCTTGTGGCCGGCTTCTGCGAGATCGGGGAAGCCTTTGAGGACACGGTCCGGCGGGAGGTCTACGAGGAAGCCGGCCTTCATGTCAGGAACATCACCTACTATAAGAGTCAGCCCTGGGCCTTTTCCCAGAGCCTCCTGGCCGGCTTCTTCTGCGAGGCGGAGGACGACCGCATTACCATCAATACCGACGGGCGGGGGGAGCTTTCCGAAGCCGCCTTCTATGCTCCTGAAGAAATCACAGCGGAGGACAACGCCCTGGCCCTGACCTGGACCATGATCCGGGACTTCTGCCGGGACCCGGAGGCTGTCGCCGCCCTGGTCAGGGGGAAGTGAATTTTTGCATCTGACGCCCATTTTTTCCGGCGCCGGGTCTCTATATCGGATTTTGTTTCATCTGACGCCCATCGTTTCCGGCGCCGGGACTCTATATCGGATTCTGTTCCATCCGGCGCCCATTTTTCCCGGCGCCCATTTTTAGGCAGCGGACACAGAATGTTCATTCCCATTTTCATATAATTAGGTTATAATTCGCACAACATGTGTCAGCAGATTTTTTCATTCTGCCGGCACCCGCGCATCGGCTTCCGTGGAGGGCGGAAAGGCTTGCGGTAATTATTTTGACTACTGCATCACGCCATTCTGCAGGCTTCCATGAGGATGGAAAACCTTGCAGCGCGCGGATTTGCGGGTTATAAAAGGCGGGGAACATGAAGAAATACATCGCAGAGTTCATAGTGACCCTTGTGGTTCTGGCGGCAGCTGTAGGTCTGGGGGCCTATGTCGTGAAAGTCACAATAGACAACGGCGGCAGCCTCTTCGGCCCTGTGGCGGACAATTCGGACGGGAGCACGGATTCCACTACCCCGGCTTCCCGGGTCATTGAAAATATCCGTCTGAGCCGCAGTGCCAACGAAACGGATACAACAGGCTTCTCCGAGCCCACCGGCACCGTCTTCATCGGGGACAGCCGGACCGTGGGCATGGACGGGGTTGTGGACATCGAAGGGACCAACAATCAGTTCGTTGTCGCAAAAGTCGGGGAGGGCCTGGCCTGGTTCAAAAAATCCGGTCTCTCTTCCGTTGAAGAACTGCGGAAAGAAAACTCCGTCCTGACCCACTGGCGGCTTATCTGTCTCCTCGGGGTCAACGACCTCTGGGACCTGGACGCCTACCTGGAAGAGTTCGACACCCTGCGGGAGGACTCCGAAGTGGAACTCATTCTTGTCTCCGTAAACCCTGTTGACGGACATCCTTCCATTTCCAATACAAAGATTGAAACCTTCAACGCGGGCCTGCAGGACTACGCCGAAGAAAACAGCCTGCAGTACATAGACACCTATGATTTTCTCATGGACGCCGGCTACGAAACCCAGGACGGCCTCCACTATAAGGACGCCACA
The DNA here is from genome assembly GCA_036343235.1 of Lachnospiraceae bacterium. Lineage (GTDB taxonomy): Bacteria > Bacillota > Clostridia > Lachnospirales > Lachnospiraceae > RUG306. Next base: position 271 of record JAZASQ010000207.1, on the reverse strand, counting down.
TATCAGGAAATCTACGACCAGATCGAATCCGCTATAGATACGGATTCGCAGTAAGTCTCTTTTTCACTGCTTCAATACATCAAGCGCCAATTGGCCCCTTCGCTTAAAGCCAGACGCGGACCTGCAACATAAAAAGACCGGACCCCGTGCGGGCCCGGCCTTTCTTTTTGTTTTACATTATTATAATAATGAAATCACTTGAGGTGCCAGATCTCGTCGTTGTACTGGCGGATGGTCCGGTCGGATGAGAAATAGCCGGAATGGGCGATGT
>JAZASQ010000206.1:0-2786 GCA_036343235.1 Lachnospiraceae bacterium | reverse complement strand
CGTTTTTCACCTTTAGCTGTACCGTCCAAATTGGTAGGGTGAGCCGCAAAAGCCGCCCGTATTTCTTTCCAGTAGCGGTTATCGTCAATGTGTTTGACGCTTCTGTAGCTTGGGTGGGTAAGTAAGCGCCAGCACTTGCCTTCGCATTAGGTTATACCCCCGTACGCCGCCCTTGCGTGAACCCCAGATGGATGCTGTCGGTAATCGACCGACGGCGACAAACTCAAGAACAGATCACTCATTCCTGAGCCGTCGGAAACACGCAGTGTAGCATCCATCTGAGAACCCCGCAAGGGTAGCCCTGCGGCGGCTGGTTATCGGACCTCAGGCTCCAAATCTAAGAACAGATTTTGAGGCCGATCAAGCTTGTACTATGGCCTGTACGACATCAGACCGGAACCGGTGACATCTGGCGGATCTTCCGCCGCTCATTAGCAGCCTGCCTTGCGGCTGTCGCCTGCTCGGCCGTCATCTGCGGGCGGTTGTTCAGTGGGATGACAAGGTCGGAGCACTTGAGATATACAAGTGCTACAAGATTCCCGATATTGCGGAAACCGCGCGCCATCTTGATCAGAACCTTGATCGTCGTGTTGACAGCCTCGCTTTTCGCGCTATTGGCCTGACACCTGATGGAATTCAGGATATTTTTCCTGTGGCGTACGATCTTCTCCGCAAGTTCCTCCATCGGCTTCAGGCCTGATGAAGAGGCGTCGCTGATCCATTGCTCAAGTTCGTCTGCAGCAAGTATGTCGTTTTTCATGTGAAGGATCAGCCGCAGGGATTCCTTTAGCTGATAAGCCCTGTAAAGGTCAGGATAGGAGTTCTCGATCAGCCTGATCTTGTCAGCCTGATAGTCTGTGCAGTTCTCCGGGTTGTGGCCGAGCGCATGCTTCGCGCCTTTTATCGATTTCGCCCTGTCTGCCAGCCGGTCGAGCTCCTCCTGGTGTTCGGGAGAGAACTGTTCCTTCCTGGGACGGCCTTTCTTTTTCGGTGCACCGGGTTCCGGCTGTACCGATTCCCTCAGGGCTGCCAGTAATGAAAGCAGCTCCAGTTTCCGGCGGCTCGGGCGTCCCCGCTTCGGCATGGACGCCAGTTCCTCCTCCACGCGACGGAGCTGTTCCGCAACCGCCTCTGCCTCCTTTGCGGATTCCGCCTCCGCCTTTTGGAATTCCACCTTACGGCGTTCATACTCAGCAGACGCCTTAGAAGCCGTGGCAGCGCGGACCTTGTCGAGCGCCCCGTTGGCCCATTCGGCCACATGGAAGAAATCGATGCAGCGTGTGGCGTTCGGGAAGTACTCTCTTGTACATGTGTCGATCCACTTGGCGCCGTCCCCGGCAACGATCTCGATTTTCTTCCGCTCTTCGGGGGAAAGCTCTTCGCAGAAGAGCCGGAAGATTTCAAGCCCGTTGCCTTCATGAACCCAGACAACCCGGTTACGGTCCATGTCATACACGACGGTGATATAGGAAAAGCCCTTCCGGTAGCTGGTCTCGTCCACGCAGATCCGCCGGAGGCCGTGCATCCTTGCCTTCACATCCGGCTCTATGCGGGCATGGGCCGCCTTGACGCAGTTCCCGACGGTACGCCAGTTGATGTTCTCGAACTGGGCGATGGCTGTTTTGGACATTCGGCAGACCATCCATGCGACCTCGTTATTGAAATCTTCCGTGAAGCGGCTGTCACCATCAGCCCAGGGAATATATTCTGTAAGAACGCTATGCTCAGGACATTCGATCCGATTAGGTTGGTAGCAGATATATACCGGGATGCCGTTCAGATTAGGCGCACGCCAGGAGGATTCGGTATCGTACTTAGTATCATATCCCGGGCATTTCTTCATACAGACAGGGCAGAGATTCTGAACCCGCTTATAAGGCCTGGCATGAACCATAATCTGAGTCTGTTCGAATTCCTCGCCAAACCGGTGGACGGTAACTGTTGTTTCCTCATAATCGGTAACATGCATACGATTGTGGTTGAGATTTAGCACGGTTTTCAGTATAGTAAGGGGAGAAGCCATTGGTTTTTTCCTTTTATCGTGAATTGTCTGAGCAACAACCACAATAGAGGAAAACCAATGGTTTTTCAAATATAAACTTATAACGGTGTGGGAAAGATACCCACCCAAGCTACAGAAGACTCCTATTATTTTACCAAATCGAAGGCGAATCATCTATAAGCAAAATCATGGCGGATTACTGCGGATTACTGCCGCATAGAACAGTTCCCCGCTGATAATGGTGCCCCTCTCCTCATCTGATCCTGCCGGAAAGCGCGTCAATCAGACAGATATGAAAAGTCCCCGTGCCGCCCTGTCTGCGAATCGTCTCGTCAAGAGCTTGCTCCGCGCCGGCTTTCATCATTGCACAGCATGCCGCAGCACTCAGGGCAGAGTTCTCTATGGCAAGGAATGCTCCCAGGAGAGAGCTGAGCATACAGCCGGTTCCTGTCACTCTGGACATCCAGGCAGTACCGCCCCGCACTTCAAATACCCTTATTCCATCAGAAATATAGTCGGTCTCTCCGGAGGCAACAACAATGGCACCGGTCTTTCGGGACAATTCAACCACGGCACGTACATTGTCAGATATATAGGATCCGGTGGATTCCAGGTCATCGACCCCCTTCCCCGTGTCATGATCCATAGCCAGCGCACGGATCTCCGCAGCATTTCCGCGGATACAGGCAGGGTGCACGGCATTGATCAGCTCAAGGCATTTTCCGCGGCGGAAAGAAGAGGACGCACAACCCACCGGATCGATGACGATCGGACGGCTCTTCGT
>JAZASQ010000205.1:0-2788 GCA_036343235.1 Lachnospiraceae bacterium | reverse complement strand
GAAGAATACAGCGGTGTTCTCGCCGTTCATATCGGTATTTGCGGAGCAGTGCATGGAAGCGATGCCCTTGAGAGGAAGGTAATAGTTCATCATGGAGAACATGCCCTTCTTCATCTCGCCGCCGTACCAGGTGTTGACGATGACCTGCTCGTGACTTGTAACATTGAATACTACAGCTGTCTCGGACCGGAAGCCCAGCTCCTTGTAGTTCTCGACCTTGCCCTTACTTGCATTATATACGATGAAATCGGGCTCCTGGTCGAACTCCTCCTGGGTCTGGGGACGGATGAACATATTCGTAACGAAATGGGCCTGCCAAGCGACCTCCATGATGAAGCGGACCTTCATGCGGGTGTCCTTGTTGGCGCCGCAGAAACCGTCAACGACGTAAAGCTTCTTGTTCGAAAGCTCCTTCTTGGCGATCTCCTTCACTGCGTTCCACATCTCGGGTGTCGCGCGGTGGTTGTCGTTGTGATATTCCTCGGAATCCCACCAAACTGTGTCGTGAGACGTGGCATCGTCCACGATATACTTGTCTTTAGGGGACCGGCCGGTAAACTCGCCTGTCATGACATTGATGGCGCCGAGCTCCGTCTCCTGGCCCTTGTCGTAGCCGGTAAGGCCGGGCTTCGTCTCCTCATTGAAGAGGACTTCGTACGTGGGATTGTAGAGAATCTCGGTCGTGCCGGTGATTCCGTACTTCGTCAGATCAACTGCTGCCATTTCATACCTCCGTCATATGAATAATGTAAAACAACGTATTCCCGACCAATTGCCCGGCCTGTTCGGCCGGTGAAAGGCGAGACGCCTGCGAAAAGCCTGACCTCCGGATGTCCGCATCCGAAACAGCTTTCTGCAGCCCGGGGGAAAATCCTGCCCGCCGCGACACGCGCCCCGCAACGGTTTCCCGCTGTCAGTACACGTTTGCACAGCCGCCGCCAAAAAGGACAGCAGCAACACTCGCATTCGGGCACTAGTTTACAACAAAACTTTTGTATCTACAAGGGCATTCTGCAAGGTAAAAAGCCCGTAAAACCGGCACCTTTTGTGTATTTGTTAAAGTTTTCACAGATTGTTTATTTTTGTTCTTTTTCAGGAATAATGTGAGGCGGGGATGCGGGCCGGGCATGGCGGCGAAGGCAGGGAAAAGAGAAATTTGCAGTTTTGAAGAAGATTCTTCTCTTTCGGCGGAGGGGAAGGCTTGAGCTGGAAACGGGGAAAGGAGAAATTTACGGATTGTAAGAAGATTCTTCTCTTTTTCGTGCGGTCGAACGTGGGGGCGGAGGCAGGGAAAAGAGAAATTTGCAGTTTTGAAGAAGATTCTTCTCTTTTTCGTGCAGTCGAGCATGGCGGCAAAGGCAGGGAAAGGAGAAATTTCTGCTTTGAAAGAAGATTCTTCTCTTTTTCGCGCAGTCGAACGTGGGGGCGGAGGCGGAGAAAGGAGAAATTTCTGCTTTGAAAGAAGATTCTTCTCTTTGGACGCGCAGTCAGGCTTGGCGGTGGAGGTCAGTTGTCTTCGGTCTTGTCTCTGCTGTCTGCCAGCAGGGCCGCATAAATATCCCGCTTGGAAACGCCGCGGTCCGCAGCGGCAGCCTTCATGGCTTCCTTGTGGGAAAGACCCTTGTCGTTTTCGTAATATGCGACATGGTCAGCGATGCTCATATCCGCCCAGGAAGCCGCCTTCTCCGCGGCGATTTCCTCCGGAGCCTTGCCGGCGATGACCAGGACATACTCGCCGCGGGGTTCGTTCTCTTCATAATATTGAAGGGATTCGCCGAGTGTTGTCGGGACCTTTTCCTCAAACTTCTTTGTGAGTTCCCGGCAGACCGTGAGGCGGCGGGCGGGACCGAGCCAGGTGGCGAGGTCCTGCAGGGTCTTTTTCAGGCGGTGCGGAGCCTCATAAAGGACAATAGTTCTTGTCTCATTCTGAAGTTCGGACAGAATCCGCTCCTTCTCCTTCTTCTCCTGGGGCAGGAAGGCCTCGAAGGCAACCCTTCGGGTCGGCAGGCCGGAAGAGACAAGAGCGTTTACAAAGGCGGCCGGGCCCGGGATGGAATAGACTTCGATGCCTGCCTCGTAGCACTTCTGCACCAGGATCTCGCCCGGGTCCGAAATGCCCGGAGTCCCTGCATCCGTGATCTCTGCAATGTCCTCTCCGGCAAGAAGCTTCTCCACAAGAAAGTCCGCCTTGTCGTACTTATTGAATTCATGATAGGCCGTTGTCGGGACATGGATGTCGAAGCGGTCAAGGAGCTTGCGGGACGTTCTTGTGTCTTCGCAGGCGATCAAAGAGACATTTTTCAATGTCTCTACAGCGCGCACGGACATGTCGTCCAGGTTTCCTATGGGAGTTGCGACCAAATATAACTTTCCTGCCATATCATTTTCCTTTATATAGGCCGCCGGAGTGTGCAAGCCCTTGCAATCCTGGGAAAAGGAGAAATTTCTGCTTGTGGTCCGACTCGACTAGGCTCTGTCTGCGCGCTACGCGCTTGCCAATCGCCAAGTCTCCCTGTATCAATGGTTCTAAGTCTCTCGCTTCGCTTACGCTCGCGACAGACTAAGACCCATAGAAAGATTCTTCTCCCTTCCCGCCGCGCGGGTCTCTATGTGGATATTTGAGAGCAAATACCGCCCATGCCGGATATTCCGGCAAGCTCATTTCAGAAAATCAGTCGCTCACGCGGCGGATTCGCGCAAATACCGCCCATACCGGATATTCCGGCAAACTCATTTCAGAAAATCAGGTCGCTCACACGGCGGATTCGCGCAAATACCGCCCATGCCG
>JAZASQ010000204.1:0-2821 GCA_036343235.1 Lachnospiraceae bacterium | reverse complement strand
GCAGGCATTTCCTTTTTTATTTTCAGGATGGTTTGTATTTCGACAAGGAGAAGAAAGTGAAATTCGAAGACATAGACCTAAACAGCGCCAAGTGGATTTCCCCGGAACTGGAAGACGCATCTGTACCGCGGCGGGACAAGAGCCGGGTCTTTTCTTCCGTGACGGTAAACGACGTCGATTTCGAGACCTGCTCCGATTTCGGCCGCCATGCGGGCTACCTTCGGAAGCGCTTTTCCTGCACACCTGGGAAGGAGAATGTCATTTTTGCATCTGCCCACGGGGTTTTTGAATTATACATGAATAATGTAAAGCTCTCTTCTGAGGTGCTTGCCCCCGGTCCCTGCAACGCCTACATGCATCAGCCGGTCCGGGAGTATGATGTGACACCCTTCCTCAAAGACGGGGAGAACGAGCTTGTGGCTGTTCTTGGCAACGGCTGGTACCGGGGTTCCTGCGGGGTAGACGGGCAGAAGGTCCTGTACGGAAAAGACCTGTCCCTCTACCTGCAGCTCATGGTTGACGGGCGTCAGCTTCTTGTCAGCGACGAAACCTGGGAGGCTTCTACGGACGGCCCCATCCGGGGGAATGATTTGGAGCAGGGGGAAATCTATGATGCCGGGCGGGAGGTAAGCTACCTTCGGAGGGCCCGGGAGGTCCGCCTGACGAAGAATCTTCTCTATCTCTCCCATGAGCCTGCCATCCTGCGGCATGAGAGCTTCGAAGGAAAATTTCTTCGGACGCCGGACGGGAGCCTCTGTCTGGATTTCGGGCAGAATATAGCCGGAGTGATTTCCATTTCCCTTAAAGGTGCTCCGGAAGGCGGTCATCTGGCCCTGATCTGCGGGGAGACCCTGGACGCCGAGGGCAACTTCACCATTGAGAATTTTCAGCCCGGCAAGCGCCACTTCGAAGCCGGCATCCGGCAGGAGCTTCGGCTCATTACGAAGGAAGGGGACTTTTCTTATACTCCTTCTTTCACGATCATGGGCTTTCGCTACGCGAAGATCGTATCCGACTTTCCTGTCGATAAGGACAATGCTTCCTTTACAGGCATTGCCGTCTATTCGGACATGACGGAAACGGCGAAGTTTGATTCGTCAGATCCTGCTCTGAACCGCCTTTTCAAAAACTGCCTCTGGTCCCAGAAGGGGAATTTCTGCGGCATTCCCACGGACTGCCCCACCCGGGAGAGATCGGGCTGGACCGGGGACGCGGGTCTCTTTGCCCATACGGGGCTGAGGCTCATGGATTCCTATGACGTATATGAGAAGTGGCTGACCGAGTGCATGGCAGGCCAGCACAGAAACGGCCGGGTGCCCAATATCTGTCCGCCTACGAAGATGACGGGGGTCATGGCGGCCTACATGAGCCAGTCGACGGGCTGGGGGGACGCCTGCATTATTGTTCCCTGGGAAATGTACTGCTACAAGGGGGACGTCGAAGTCCTGAAGCGCTTCTATCCAATGATGAAGAAGTGGTATGAGTTCCTGATAAAAAGGGCCTCGAAGAAACCCATGAAGTCCGCCTCTCCGAAGCTGAAAGGGCGGAAGAACAAGAAATACGAGAAGTACACCATTGATAAAGGCTTTGACTACGGCGAGTGGAAGGAGCCGGGTTTTGCTGTCGAGGATATGAAGGATACAGCTGTGGCCCTAAAGGATGTGGGCACGGCCTATCTCGCCTATGACGGCTTCCTTATGGGCCGCATCGCCCAGGAAATCGCAGAAAGCCTGCCGGAGAAGAACGGGGAGTATAAGTGCCTGATCAGCGACTCCCTCCGCTACTCCGAAATCGGGGAGAAGGCAAAAGCAGCCTACGTCCACGTCTTCACGGAGGATGGCGTCATAACCTCCGACCGCCAGTGCCTCTATGTACGGCCCCTCTCCTTCGGGCTCCTGCCGAAAGAGAAGCAGCAGGCCGCGGCTCTTGCTCTCCAGAATCATGTAAAGCAGGCTGATTACCACCTGAATACCGGCTTTCTGACGACCCCGGCCCTCTGCCCGGTCCTCTGTGACTACGGCTATGCGGGGACTGTCTACCGCCTGCTTATGAATGACACGGCTCCCGGCTGGCTCTATGAGGTAAAGAAGGGTGCTACAACGGTCTGGGAGGACTGGGACGGCATCGATGAAAAAGGCCGGCCCCACGACTCCCTGAACCACTATTCCTACGGGGCCGTTGCCGGCTTCCTCCTTGAATATGTTGCAGGCATCCGTTATTCACATGGGAAGCTTCTTTTGAAGCCTGTCGTTGCGCCGAAACTTCCGGAGGACTTGGCGCAGGCAGATGCCAAGGCAGCAGGAGAGCACTATCTTGAGTACGCTTCAGCCACGCTGGACTCCCCTGAGGGCCGCATTACCTGCGGCTGGAAGTTTGAATCTGACGGCAGCGTTACGGTCTCCGGCAGCGTTCCTGATGGCCTTGCCGCGGAAGTTTCTCTGCCGGACGGCAGCACGAAGAGCGGGGTGAAGGGGGAATTTTCCTTTTCATGCGAGATATGAGGCGACCTGCGATGGTGCAGGAGGCTTGTGATGCTGCAGGAAGCTTACGGCGCTGCATGAGGATTGAGAAGTCACTTTTTTGATGCCTTGGAGCAAATACCGCCCATGTCTGCCGCCTGAAGGCTCCGGCAACAAACTTTCTAGTCTCTCATGCCGCTGTTTCAGACAAATACCGCCCATACCTTGCGACCGCAGGCGAGAAGCAAGTCGCAGGACCGGAAGTTTGGTGCAAATGCCGCCCATGTCTGCCGCCTGAAGGCTCCGGCAACAAGCTTGTAAGTCACAAACGTCGCTGTTTCAGACAAATACCGCCCATACCT
>JAZASQ010000203.1:0-2824 GCA_036343235.1 Lachnospiraceae bacterium | reverse complement strand
TGTCCTTCCAGAAAATCTTCTGATCCGTGAAGTTGACGTAGGCCCGCCACATGTCCGCGTCCCTGAGCCGGTCCAGATCGGGATATGCCTCGCGTTCCTCCTGCTGCATGCCCAGAAGCCACTGCTCCGGCACATTGCGGTCCGCAGACCGGTAGACAATCATGAGGCGGCGGTCAGGAATGCTGAGAATAATATAATACTTCCACTCATACTGCCCGTTCGTGGTTTTCAGGCGAATGAAGGCTCCATCGGCGCCGTAGCTCTTTGAAACTTCCTCGAGATGCTCCTTTGAGAAGAAGGCGAGATACCGCTCCCGGTCCTCCGCATAGACTCCCTTGTCTGCCGTTTCCATGGCCGCGATGGTGTATGGCTCCCTCTTTTTCGAGGTCATGGGCATGTCCTGATAGATGGTCTCCAGCTGGTCCGTCTTCAGGTCAAGGATATAGAGGCCGCCGAAAATATTATAAATATAGCGCAGGTAGGCATCGAGCTTCTGCTGACCGGCCACTACGGTCCCGTCCGAGAGGTCCGTGAAACGCATGAGAATGGAGGCTTTTTTGTCCTTTCGGTCGATGACCTTGAGACGGCCCCCGTAATAGTTGAGGTTCAGGGCGAAGTTGGTCCGGAACTCCCCCATCTCATAGGCGCTTTCCAGCATGCGCATGAGGCCGGTCTCTATGGGATTGTCCGGATATGCCGGGCCCTCAAGTCCGTCGACATCGATTTCCACGCCCAGGGACTTCAAATAGAGCTTGAATGGCTCATTTCGATAAACAAACTTGTAATGCTCCCCGTCAAAGATGGCAATGGCAAGGGCCTGATCGTTGGTCTGCTGGTCCTGCTTGCCGAAAGGAAAAGGAGAAACAGGGCTGACCATGCCGGTCACATCCATGAAGGAAGCATCCGCAAACTGCTCCACCCCGTAGCCCTGGGCCATAAAGTGGGAAAGCATATCGTCGAAGGGCTCCGGCTTGCCGAAGTAGTAGCCCTGAATCTTGTTGCAGCCGACCTCCTTGAGGAAGAGGTACTGGTCCTCGGTCTCGACCCCTTCCGCCACTGTAGCCGTACCCAGGTCCTTTGCCATCGCCACAAGGCCCGTTATTATTATTTTCGACTTGTCCGTGAAGTTGCGGAAGAACTCCATGTCAATCTTGATCGTGTCAAAGTCGAGATTTTTCAGGATATCGAGAGACGAGTACCCGGACCCGAAATCGTCCATCCAGACCGCATAGCCCAAGGCCTTGAACTGGTCCATATATTCCCGGATCTTCGCCGACTGGGCAAATACGGACTCCGTAATCTCGATATGGAGAAACTCCCGGGGCATACGGTAGCGGGTCACGACTTCATCGATGGTCGGCACCATGTCCATGATATTGAAATCCCTGCGGGAGAAGTTCACGGACACAGGAACGAAGCCCTCCCCGGCATCCGTCCGTTTCCGGTAGAGTGCGCAGATCTGCTCCAACATATAGAGGTCCAAGCGGGCTATCAGGTCGTGGTCCTCGAGAACCGGTATGAAGAGATAGGGACCGATCATGCCCCACTCAGGGTCGTTCCACCGGGCCAGGCCCTCCATGCCGCAGAGGTTCGCCGTCATGGTCCGCACCACCGGCTGGAAGTAGACTTCAATCCACCCGTCCTCTAAGGCCTCGTCGAAATGGGTCACGATATAGCGTTCCCGCTCCAGTTCGTCCTTGTCTGAAAAATTCATGCTGTTACCCCTCGCATTCCCGCTTTACACTCTTTTGCCTGTATTATAGCATAACGAAATATTTTCGCCCATGAATTATCCTTCAACAAAAAGGAAACAGGCATGAAAAATCCCCGCCGGACACGACAGTCTGCCGCACCCGACGGGGTTTACATTATTCTCATGAAATATCTGCTATAGGGCTCACGTCAAACCGTAGCGGACGAAGATGATGACCATGGCCAGAGCAATGACGAGAACCGTCGCAGGGGCGTTCGCCTTCAGGTACTTGCCCCAGGTGACAGCGTAGCCGTTCCGCTCGGCCGTCGATATGCCGACGACGTTCGCCGAAGCCCCGATGGGGGTCCCGCTGCCGCCGATATCCGTGCCCATGGACAGGGCCCAGGCGAGGACGGAAAGGTCAACGCCCGACGTAGCCGCAAGGGACTGGATGACGGGCACCATGGTTGCTGAGAAGGGGATATTGTCGATGAAGGCCGAAGCCACCGCCGATACCCAGATGATGATGGCGACCATAATCTTTGCGTCGCCGCCGGAGACCTTCTCAATCCAGTTCGCAATCAATGTCAGGACGCCGGTCTGCTCCAGGCCGCCGACCACGATGAAGAGGCCGATGAAGAAGAGCAGAGTCTTGTAGTCTACATCCTTCAGGATTTCCGGAATCCGTTTCCCGTAGGATACTAATGTAATGCCCGCAATCAGACAGCCGATGAAGGCTACCGTAAGACCCGTCTGGGCGTGGGTGACGAGAAGAACTACAGCCAAGCCGAAGATGCACCAGGAGAGGTAGAAGTGCTTCATGTCCGTGATGGCGGACTTGGGGTCCGGCACCTTCGCGGCCAGCTCCTCGACGGACTTGCCTGAGGCGGGTGCCAGCTGCTTCCTGAAAATCAGGTAGAAGTAGGGGATGACCACGACGAGGCAGATCAGGGCGATAATGCCGGTGTTGCCAAGGAAGTCGAAGAAGGTCAGGCCCAGGGAGGTGCCGATGATGATGTTGGGCGGGTCCCCGCACATGGTGGCGCTGCCGCCCAGGTTCGCGCAGAAGACTTCTGCCAGGATAAGCGGAACCGGCTGGAACTCAAGGAGCTCCGCCAGCTCAATCGTGAC
>JAZASQ010000202.1:0-2837 GCA_036343235.1 Lachnospiraceae bacterium | reverse complement strand
GCCTGGTAGTAGCCGTACTTCATGTAGGAATCCTTCCAGAAGAATTCCGCTCCGGAGGCTTCTTTTTCCTTCTCGAAGTAGAGGGGAGCCTTGCCCCGCTCCCGGATGAAGTATTCGGCCAGGTCGAGATATTGCTTCTTTCCGGTCAGGCGGTAGAGCTTGACAAGGGCAAGCTCCGCAATCTCATGGCCGGGATAGCCGTGGCGCTGCTTTTCGCCGGGACCGAAGGTTTTGATCAGAAGCTTGGCGTAGCGCTCGACCACGGCGAGGAGGGCGCTCGCGCCGATGCTCGCGCCCGCCACCGCCGCCTCCGCCATGTGGCCGAAGCAGTAGAGCTCGTGGTTGTCGCAGAGATTCGTGAAGCGCTTGTCCAGGCCCCCGATGATGTAGTAGGTGTCAAGGTAGCCGTCGCTGCACTGGGCGGAGGCGATGAGAGCCACAGCTTCGTCGGTCAGTGCACGAAGCTTTTTTATTTCTTCATTCTTATTCTTCCTCGCTTCCAGCGTCCCGATGCAGTAGTAGGCCGTCTCCAGCCACTTATATAAGTCGGAGTCCTGGAAGACAAAGCCGTAGAATTTTTCGTCTCCGGTTCCTTTCCCGGCCACGATGGCTGCTGCCTTCCGGAAGTTCTCAATGCAGCCGCTCTTTGCCGCCCCTTCCACCCGGTCGTTCAGCGCCTCCCACTGGTAGGGAATGGACTTCTCCCGGATCAGGTCCTGGTAGCGGCCGAAGAAGCCGCCGTTTATATCCACATCTTTGATATTCAGCGATTTCATATAATCCCCTTTTCTGAAAACCCTCTTGCACCAAGTTATGCAGAACCTTTTGAGACGCAATCCATTTGCCTGGCCCCAATTTCGTTCCGCATAAACTTTTTATTTTCGTCAAATTACTTTACCATGTAAGGACAAAAAGGCAATAGCTTCCGGACGAAATTTTGAAAATCCCAAAGGAAATGTTTTAAATAAATCTAAAGTAAAATCGGAAATTCGCAATCTAGTTCGGAAAAATTCACAAAAACGGCCAATCGATTTTATGAAACCTCGACAAAATTACGCAGAATTTAGATAAAACTAAACTATTTCAGCGAAAAACTGTTGACAGGACCCTAAACAGGGGGTATTCTTTAGACAGCTTGAGAGAGCACCGAAGAAGTTTCCGGAAGCTCCTGTCATTCCTTGCTCGCGTGCTGTTGTGCGAATCACAGTAGCAATTTAACGCAGTAAAGTGAAGGGCGGATGAGATGCAAAATGTGAAGCGGTCACAGCGCGGGGAAATTTATGTGAGCCCCGGCGCAGAACACAAAGAGGTGAGGCTTTCATGGAGCGTCTGTTTTGGAAACAGGCACGGTGCCGAGAGAAAAGCAGTTTATTATTTTTTACATCAAAAAAGGAGGGTGTAAAAGAGCTATGAAAAAGAAGATTCTTGCAATGCTTATGGCAGCAGCCATGGGCGCAACGCTTCTCGCAGGCTGCGGAAGCAGCAGTTCATCGTCTGATAGCAGCGACACTGCATCGGCCGATGGCGAACAGAAAGAAGAAGATACCGGGGACGGCTCTACAGAGAATGCCGATGACCCTGTTGTATCCACCTACGGCGATGAGAACGGTACCCACCTTGAGCTGTGGACATTCGTCGACGTACACGGTGCTTTCTACGGCAAGATGGTTGACAAGTGGAACGAAGCAAATCCCGACCGTACCATCAGCCTTACCGCTACGACATATCCTTACGGCGATATGCATGACAAGCTTCTGATGTCCCTGCAGGCAGGAACCGGTGCTCCGGATATCTGCGACGTCGAAGTCGGCCAGTTCCCGAACGTGGTTGCCGGCGAAGACAACTGGCTCTATGCCGAGGATGACGCCGTCGCTCCTTATAAGAACGACATGGTTGCTTCCCGACTTGAGACCTACCAGGGCGAGAACGGCAAGCAGTACGGCATGCCTTTCCATGTAGGTGCTACCGTTATGTATTACAACATGAAGGCTCTTGAGGATGCCGGAATCACCCAGTCGGATGTAGATGCCGTAGTTACATGGGATGATTACGCAGCCCTCGGAAAGAAATATCTTGATGCTATCGGCAATCCCGAAGGCAAGTACTTCACTTCCGTAGATACAGGCGGAACAGACTGGCTGTGGCTGGCCATGAGCGAGTACGGCGAAGACTGGACCGGCGGCATGGGCGGCACGGCCAATGTACAGCTTGAATCCGTCAAGAAGATGCTCACGATGCAGCAGGATTGGCTGAACTCCGGTCTGGCTGAGGTTTCTCCCGACGGCCATGTCGACCTTGAAGCCGGTTTCCAGAACATTCTCGACGGCAACATCGTTTCCTTCCCCAAGGCTATGTGGTATATGTCCAGATTCATCAACTACATGCCCGAGGAAAAAGGCAACTGGTATATCGCAAAGTGCCCGGTATTCGAAGCAGGTCAGAAGTGCTCCGTAGGTATCGGCGGTACAGGTACCGTAGTTACAAACCAGAGCAAGGATCCTGAGCTTGCAGCTGACTTCGTAGCTTATGCAAAGTGCTCTCCCGACGGTGAGCAGATGATCTGGGATGACCTCGGATTCGATGTCTGCAACACATCTCTCTGGACCCAGGACGATTTCGCTCACAACACGAGCAATCAGTACAACACCTTCTTCAGGAACTTCCCTTACGATGTCCTTGCTTCCATCAAGGATGACATCGGCAAGATTTCCGTTACGAAGATCAGCCCGACCATCAACGAGCAGATCTGCACGACGACTCTGAACGAGGTTCTCGAGGACGGCATGGACGTCGATGAGGCCCTTCAGGAAGCCCAGGATGCAGTAGACCTTGAGCAG
>JAZASQ010000201.1:0-2864 GCA_036343235.1 Lachnospiraceae bacterium | reverse complement strand
GGAGCTGGCTGAGCCTGTATTCATAGTCATAGGCCAATCCACAGGTGGGATTAGCCTATTCAAGCTGGAAACGCCGTATGCGGATCCGCACGTACGGTGTTGTGAGAGGTGTGATGCTAAAACATCCGCCTACTCGATTTCAGAGAGCCGGCCCGGGCTATTTCCTGACGACCTTGGGCTGCGAGCTGATGAGGTCGGAGAACTCCTCGACGCTGAGCGTTACCGCATCCTTGTCCGGGGTGGGGAAAATGCAGATCTCGACTCCGCTTCCGGTGAGCTTCTCCTGCCAGACCTCAAGCCACTTCGCGACCGAAATCTCAAACGGGACATAGCCCTCGACCGGCGCCTTCTCGGCATAGCGCTCGGCAAATGCCGGGTTGCTCCATACCGGGATGGCCTCGGGATCGCTCTCTCCGCCGAGGAAGAGAAGGCTGGTGCCGTCAGAGGACTTCAGCGTCCAGAACTGCAGCTCCTCGATAACCATCTTGTGAAAATAGTCGTACCGCGCGTCAGCGTCGGCATAGAAGTACTTCTTGATTTCCGATTCCTTGAGTTTCTGGGGCATATGCTTGCATCCTTTTCATTCGCAGCGGTGAGTTCCGCAGCTTGATTTTCTCTTGTATCTGTGAGCTATGATACATTTTTTACAGGGGCTCTTCACGGGTCCGCTGAGATCAGCCTGCTTTGAGAACGTCCCTTAGGTACTTTGCCGTATATGATTTCTCACATTGCGCGACATCCTCAGGCACGCCCTCTGTAACAATCGTTCCGCCTCGCTCGCCGCCCTCGGGGCCCAGATCGACTATCCAGTCAGCAGTCTTGATGACATCGAGGTTGTGCTCGATGACGAGGACGGTGTTGCCCTTCTCGACCAAACGCTGGAGGACGCCCAGGAGGACACGGATGTGCTGTATCAGTGGCGGGACATTGTCCCCACCTTCGAGACGCGGATTACCCGTATCCGCAACATTACACTCAGAAATGCCGATGCCGTTCAGTCGGAGGCCGTTTTTGAAATCCGGGGCGACGGGCGGGACCCCATCGACGGGGTAACCTTGGAAAATATCCGCGTGGGGAAGGTGACCGGTTTCTACAACCAGGTTTCCGCCGTCCGGAACCTTTCGGTCAAAGACATTGTCGTCGAGTCCCTGGGCAGCGGTGAATCGGGTCCCGGCCTGTCCGGTTTCGCCCCGGGCCGATAGAAACCCCTTAGGCTTTTCCGGGAAAAAGCCGTATATTTGGGAAAATTTGCACGTATGATCAGCGAAGACACCATCGGCCAGGCCCTGAAGGACCTTTTCCAACAGATTGAATTCCAGGCAGAACCCGCGGGGCTTTACGACCCGCTCCGCTATATGGTTTCCATTGGCGGTAAACGGCTGCGTCCGCGGCTGTGCCTTACCGCCTACGGTTTTTACAAAGACACGCTGTGGCCGGAAATCCTGCAGCCGGCGGCGGGGCTGGAGGTGTTCCATACCTTCACCCTGATCCACGACGACATCATGGACCGCTCGCCGCTGCGCCGCGGCCATGAGACCGTGTGGAAGAAATGGAACCAGGACACGGCCATCCTCAGCGGGGACGTGATGTTCATCGATGCCTGCCATCGCATGGCCCGGTGCCCGAAAAACGTGCTTCCGGCCGTGTTGGACCTGTTTTTCACCACGGCGCGGGAGGTGATGGACGGGCAGCAGCTGGACATGGACTTCGAGCAGGTTCCCATGGTCCCCATGCAGGACTACATGAAGATGGTGGGGCTCAAGACCGCCGTCCTGCTGGCGTGTTCGGCCAAGACAGGCGCCCTCATAGCCGGTGCCCCCGCCGCCCACTGTCAGGCGCTTTATGATTACGCCTACGACCTGGGCCTGGCTTTTCAGGTGGCCGACGATTACCTGGACGCCTACGGGGACGAGAAAGTCTTCGGCAAGCCTATCGGCGGGGATATTGTCCAGAACAAGAAGTCCTGGCTGATCATAAAGGCGTACGAACTGGCTCCTGATGCCATGAAGGCTGCCCTGTCCATGCCGGCGGAAACGCCTGGGCAGCAGGCCGGAAAGATTGCCGCTGTAAAGGCCGTCTACGATGCGGCCGGCATTCCGGAGCTGGCCCGCACCCAGATTGCCGCACTCCACGAAAGCGCCCTCGGGAAAATCCGGGAACTGGCGCCTGAGGCCCGGGAAGTGCTGGAGGCTTTTGCCCGGAAACTGGTTGGACGCACCCTGTGATGCAGCGGTTCAAACTGCCCAATACCTATGTGCTGATCGCCGCGCTGATCGTTCTGTGTGCGGTAGCCACCTGGCTGGTGCCGGGCGGCCGGTATGTCACGGCGGAAGACGGCACCCTCTCTTACGAAAGCATCCCCTCGGCACCCCAGACCTGGCAGGTGTTCTCTGCCTTCTACCATGGGTTTGTGAAACAGGCCGGCATCATTGTCTTCATCCTGGTGGTGGGCGGCGCCTTTTGGCTGCTCAATGCCACGGGGGCCGTTTCGGTGGGTATCGGCCGCTTCATCACCCGGGTCGGGAAACACGACAAACTGGTGCTTGTGGCCATCTCGGTGCTGTTTTCGCTGGCCGGGGCTGTGTTCGGCATGAGCGAAGAGACTATTCCCTTCGTGGGAATCGTAGTGCCGCTGGTCGTCTCTATGGGGTACGATGCGCTGATGGGCATGCTGGTGGTCTATGTGGCGTCCAACATTGGCTTTTCCAGCGCTTTCATGAACCCTTTCACGGTGGGGATCGCCCAGGGCATGGCCGACCTGCCCCTTTTCTCCGGGATGGGATACAGGCTGGCCTGCTGGACCTTTTTTACCCTCCTGCTGGTCGCGGCCGTGTGGGTTTACGCCGCCCGTAGCCGCAAGGCCG
>JAZASQ010000200.1:0-2866 GCA_036343235.1 Lachnospiraceae bacterium | reverse complement strand
TGCTGACGACCCGGTAGTCGGATTCCGACATGTCCGGCCGCGCATTCAGGGCCATGTAGGCCGACATGCTTTCGTTTGTAAGAAGGCCGGGCCGCTCCCCGATCAGGACGCAGGTCAGGCGGGCGCCGAGAAGGGGCCCGATCGTCCGGGCCGTATTGACCCGACAGTAGCGGACGAAAAAGGGAGTTCCTACCGTGTACCCCTCATCCTCAAGGGCCGCCTTGATGGCGGGAAAGAGGTCCGGAACATTGGCGGCAATAGACGGGCTGCACAAGCCGTCACCGAAGTAAATCTGAACATCAGCGTTGTGGAGGCAGCTTTCCGAAATCTTCTGCTTCGTCTCTTCCGAGAACAGGCGCCCCAGGTCCGGCCTGGTCAGCATTTCATATTTGTCATGGCATAATGTAGACACTTCGAGGATGCCCAGTTTCTTCACCGTGTCCTCTTCCACTTCCTTCTGAACAGAGTCCGCTGCAGCCGCCTGATCTTCCCAGAAATCAAGGGCTGCCGCCGTCGTATAACGTGTACCGGCATGACCGATTCCGACCCGGGCAGGCGTCGATTTCTGCATTACGGAAGTTTCTCCGCCGAATATAGCCGGATTTCCGAACTCCGGGCCGGGCTGTCCGTCCTGCAGGATCCCGTGCTTTTCCAGCCAGGCATTAAATTCAGGGATCGGTTTCTTTCCCAATGTACTCCGCAGTGCCGCAATATCGTGATATCCGGTGGACTGATACATGAGCATGCAGTCGTCCCCCTGGGGCAGTCCCATGAAATAATGGCAGCCAGCCGCCGACAGAAGAACCGCCAGGTTTTCGATGTCATTCTGATCCGTCGGCATGTGGTTCGTATAGCAGACGTCACAGCCCATAGGAAGTCCGTGCAGGTGGCCGCAGAAGACATCTTCAAGACCGGCCCTGAGAAGCTGGTGGGCGTCGTAGAGGTATTCCGGTCCCATGAAACCCACAACCGTATTGACGAGAAAGGGATGATAATGCCGGGCCAGACCATAGCAGCGGCATTCCATTGTCTGCTGGTCCCAGCCGAAATTGGCACCCGAAGAAAGTTCACTGCCCTGACCCGTCTCGAAGTACATGACATTCGGCCCCTTGGCCGTCCCGTGGCGGAACATGTCTTCCGCTTCGGAAAGCATATTTGGCGTGACTCCGAAAGAAGAAAGCGCTTCTTCCGTCCCGGCAATGGACTGGAAACAGAGGTCAGCCCGGGCTCCGCTTTCAAATGCCTTCATCTGAGTCGTCACATGGCTGAGGACGCAGATCTGGGTAGGGATTTCCAGCCTGCCCCGCAGCTCGCCGAGCGCCTTCCAGATATTGGCTGTATCTTCCGGGCTGTCTATGGCCGGGTTCACACCGAGCACGGCGTCTCCGACCCCGTAGGACAGGCCCTCCAGAACAGAGGCTGTGATACCTGCCGGGCTGTCTACCGGATGATTGGGCTGCAGGCGGCTGGCCAGGACTCCCCTCCCGCCGATGGTCGTATTACATGTAGCTTCGATATGCATCTTGGCCCCGGCGGTGATGAGGTCCATATTGTCCATGAGCTTGGAAACGGCGGCAATGACTTCAGAGGTCATGCCTCGGCCGGCAGTGAGCATCTCATTCCCGCTTACAACTGTTGAAAGCAGCCATTCCCGCAGTTCACCGATGGTTTTGTCCTTAATAGAAGCGTAAGCGGCTTGGTCCAGGTCGTCCATAATTATTCGTGTAACGGAGTCTTTTTCATAGGAAACGGCCGGATTTTCCGTAATATCATGGACGGTCAGCCCGGCAAGGACCCGCTTCGCCGCCATCCGCTCGGCCCCGTCCGCCGCAGCAACGCCTGCCAGCCGGTCCCCGGAACGGAAGTCGGAAGCCTTTCCCATGACATCCTGTATGGAAGAAAACGTATAGAAGCCGCTTTTTGTGTGTACAGACAGATTCATCATTATCCCTTGAATATACCGGGTTTCCGGCATTTCACCCTTCTATAGCCATTCGCCAACCGCATCCGGACAAATTGCGTCAGAACTTATTCTTTGAGGTAAGTCCCCTGAGCACGGCGCTGCCCACCGGGCCCTCGCAGGACCGGTACTGCTCGCCGGAGAGATACAGGCGTTCCACCTTGAGGCTTCCGATCTTCTCTTTCGGAATATCGTAGGGATTCTTTGAAAGCAGCGCCATATCCGCAATCTTGCCGGGCTCGAGGCTGCCCCGTTCCTTTTCGTCAAAGGAAGCGTAGTAACCATTATAGGTGCACATCCGAAGGGCGTCCTGAATGGAGATGGCCTGGGAAGCATTCTTATTGTTCACGGCCCGGTCCATCCAGACGATGGGGTCCGGCGTGGTACACGGGGCATCCGAACCGAAGGAAACAAGGATATTATCCTCAAGGAATGTGCGCAAGGGATTCAGGCGGGAGACCCGATCGGCACCCATGATCTTCGTCAGATATTCGTCCGGCTCCTGCTTCCAGTCGATGAAGGCGCTCTGCACCGGCATCTGGATGTGGTAGTCGCGGCAGATGGCAAGCCCCTCCGGCGTCGGCAGGCAGTCGTGGATAATACCGTGCCGGTGGTCTTTGCGTGGAAAGTCGTCGAGGGCCGCTTTTATTGCCCGCGTTGCCTGGTCGAAGGCCCGGTCGCCGATGGCGTGCATCTCAATCTGCAGTCCTGCCCGGTTGGCCCGTTTGCAGAAGTCCGTCACCGCTTCATCAGAATAATATAAAACTCCGCTGCCTCCCTCTTCGTCCACGTAGGGTTCATTCATCGAGGCATCGTGAGAGCCGAAGCAGCCGTCCAAAGCGCAGGCGAAGCAGCCGCCGATCCGGGGCAGATGCCGGCTTGTAGCCACCTTCGTATCCATAGACT
>JAZASQ010000199.1:0-2881 GCA_036343235.1 Lachnospiraceae bacterium | reverse complement strand
GAAGCATGCGGGCTTTGTTGTAAATACGGGAAAGGCTTCCGCTTCGGATATTTTCGCTGTCATCACCCATGTGCAGGAAAAGGTGTATGAGACCTCCGGCGTCCGTCTGGAGCCGGAAGTCAGGCTGATCGGGAAATTCGGGTGAAAAACCTGTACGTTTGTCGGAGATTTGCAGCAAAATGCAGCTGCGGACCCAAGGCAGAGGAGGTAAAGCATGCAGCTTCTGATACTGACCGGCATGTCCGGGGCCGGCAAATCTACGGCCTTGAAAATTCTTGAGGATATCGGCTTCCTCTGCGTGGACAATCTTCCCATTGCCCTGCTTCCTTCCTTTGCGGAGGTGAGCGGACAGAAGGAGGGGGATCGGCGGCTGGCTGTCGGTATCGACATTCGGAATGCCGATGCCATTACGGACCTCAAAGGGGCTCTGGAGGAGATGGGGCCGGCCCGGGCAAACTGCCGGATTCTCTTCCTCGATGCCGACGACGAGGCTCTGGTCAAGCGCTATAAGGAGACCCGGCGGACCCACCCCCTTGCCGAAGGCCGGCGGGTTGAGGATGGCATTGCCGATGAGCGGAAAGAGGTTGAATTTCTAAGGGAGCGGGCGGACTATATTATTGATACGACCCACCTCCTGGTCCGGGACTTAAAGGCCGAGCTCGAGCAGATTTTTGTCGAGGACAAGAACTTCAAGAACCTCTTCATCACGATCCTCTCCTTCGGCTTCAAGTACGGAATTCCTGCCGATGCGGACCTGGTCTTTGACGTCCGCTTCCTGCCGAATCCCTACTATGTGGACACCCTCCGGCCCCTGACCGGAAACGATCCGTCCGTTCGGGACTATGTCTTTCAGACCCCGGATGCGGAGACTTTTGTGACAAAGACCACAGACCTCATCAGCTTCCTCCTTCCCCGGTATGTGGCGGAGGGAAAAACCTCTCTCGTCATTGCCTTCGGCTGCACCGGGGGAAAACACCGGTCCGTGTGCATGGCAAATGCCGTCATGAAACGCCTTTCCACTGCTTCTTTCGGCAGCTATGGCATCCGCATAGAACACCGGGACATTGACAAGGACAAGAAACGGGGCAAATAGTGTCATTTTCGTCAAAAGTGCGGGATGAGCTGGCCGAAAAGACCGGCAAAGCC
This sequence comes from Lachnospiraceae bacterium, assembly GCA_036343235.1. GTDB lineage: Bacteria > Bacillota > Clostridia > Lachnospirales > Lachnospiraceae > RUG306. The sequence goes on along the minus strand of JAZASQ010000199.1, from coordinate 1,735 downwards.
CGTCATTGTCTCCTGGCGGAACTTGCTGCCATGAGTCTTTTTTCGGGAAAATTCATAAAAAATCAGGACAAATGGCAGTTTTTTTTGGAGACCGACCGGCCCGGGATTCGGGCGAAATACTTTACTTTGCTTTTACGAACGCTTAATATTAAGGACGTTGGTGACGAGTATCTGAGCGCCGCCGCTACTGAGTCTCTGATGACGGCGACTCATCTGGCTCCCGGGCCGGACGGTCTGCCTGTCCTTTCCGATTTGGTCATTATCATGCAGGAATGCTGCCGAAAGTCCTTTTTGAGAGGGGCTTTTCTTGTTTCCGGCTCTGTTTCGGATCCGGACCGGTCCTATCACTTCGAGATTGCAGCGAAGGATCCGGACTCGGCGGCTCTGCTTACGGGTCTCATCCGGGATTTCGGCTGTGATGCAAAGACCGTTCAGAGGAAGAACCGTTACGTCGTCTATCTGAAAGACGGGGCGGATGTCGGGGAACTCATGGCCCTGATGGGGGCTTCCCAGTCCTTTCTGACCTTTGAGAATGACCGGGTGGTCCGGGAAGTCCGGGGGAATGTCAATCGCAAGGTGAATTGCGAGACAGCGAATATCGAGAAGACGGTCAGCGCTGCTGTCCGCCAGCTTTCTGACATCCGCCTCATTGATGAGACAGGCGGACTCAATTCCCTACCGGAAAATCTCCGTGAAATCGCGGCCCTCCGCCTTTCGCATCCGGACATGTCCCTGACGGAACTCGGGAAGCTGACCCACCCGCCCATAGGAAAGAGCGGAGTCAACCACCGCCTGCGGCGGATCAGTGAGATAGCAGAGAATTTACATAGTTCACGGGAATCGTGAACTACAGCAAAAACCAGCAGAAACACTTAGAAATTTAGGAGGTAAGTGGTAATGCGCAAAGATGTGGTAGTTCAGATGGACACATCTATGGAAGCAACACCTGTAGCACACCTGGTATCCCTGGCGAATCAGTTTTCCAGCCGGGTCTATTTTGAAATGGATACGAAGAAGGTCAATGCCAAGAGCATCATGGGCATGATGTCCCTTGTCCTGATTCCGGGCACCAAGGTCACTGTCGATGCCGAGGGCGATGACGAGGAGAAGGCCGTTCAGTCCATTGAAGCATTTTTGACGAAATGAATGTTTCTGCTGGCGGGAAGCCGAAGCAGAAGATATAATAATATCCGGTCCCTTTGCGGATCGGATTTTCTTTTTTTATGGGAACGTTGTATTTTCCTGCGGCTTTTTCCCACAGGAGTTCTTTTCATTTCAGGAGTCTGTCATGAAGCGACTTCTTTTCATCTACAATCCCATGTCCGGCCAGGGCAAGGTCAAGGCCAATCTCTCCGACATGGTGGACATCTTTGTGAAGGCCGGCTACGAAGTCACCTGTTATCCGACCCAGGCCAGCCGGGACGCCGTGCGGAAGGCGGAGGCAGACAGTGCCGCCTATGACCTGGTCGTAACCTCCGGCGGTGACGGGACTCTTGACGAGGTCGTGACCGGGATCATGAAGGCAGGCAGCAGGACCCCCATTGGCTATATTCCTGCCGGCTCGACGAATGACTACGGGAACTCCCTGGGCATTGACAAGCACTTCACGGACGCGGCCCAGATCGCGGCCACCGGCATGCCCTACACCGTCGACGTCGGCGGCTTCGGGGAAGGCTACTTCGTCTATGTGGCCGCCTTCGGCATCTTCACGAAGGTCTCCTACGCAACGCCCCAG
>JAZASQ010000198.1:0-2912 GCA_036343235.1 Lachnospiraceae bacterium | reverse complement strand
TGTAGGCAGCGATCGATGCAGCTGCGATGCGGGACAGAAGACGGATTCCGTCACTGTTCTCAACAAAAATCTCATGTCTGACCATCAGCACACAGAGCAGGATGGTGAAAGACAGACCGACGGCTGTCGCTTCCGCGCAGGCATTGACCGGGATCAGAGCGCTGTGCCACCACTCCCTGGTGTTCTGTGTCGCAAACATGAAGCTGGTGATGATATTGAGAAGAAAAGCCATGGGAAACGCAATAAAGGAAAAGCGCCGGCAGTTCTCTTCGTTGGTCATCCTGTAGCCGCGGTCATGGACATGTTTTTTCGTGTCGGGAAGGAGTGTGAGCACCACCGCGACAAGGCAGACGATCACGTACAGGGTCAGAATCACCACATCCCAGAACAGGGGGGAGCCCACATTGGGGGTGATGATCATATAAAGCGCGTGGAAGGGTTCGCCCAGGTCCTCAAAGATCGCGACGCCGGCCGCGACAACAGAAGCCAGGGAGCCGATGGACGCAATTTTGACAAAGGGCTTCAAGGTCTCAATGTTCCAGAGATAAGCAATGGAGAATACAAGGATACCGCCTGTCGCCATCGCGATGAAGAACTCAAAGCTTCCCATGTAGAGTCCCCAGGTAAAACTGTTGCGCAGGTTAGTGACCTGCATGCCCTGAACCAGCTGATAGATCCACGCCGCAAGTCCTGCGGCGCACATAGCCGCGCCTATGACCAGGGCAGCTGTTTTTTTGGCAGATAATTTTTTCATAGCTGTCCCCCTTACGGTATGATGGTGTTCGGTGTCTTATTTTCCCAGGACTGTTCCGTCCACGGACCCTCGACATTTTTGCTCTTGGTAGAGGAGATATAGTAGACTTTGGGCTCCGTGCCGTACTCCTCTTTGAGACGGAAGACCTGTTTGGAGCTGACCAGGCGGCTCACTTCGGAGTTGGGATCATCCAGATCGCCGAAATAACGTGCCTTTCCGGGGCAGGCGCGGACACAGGCGGGAAGAGCATCATAAGTGCCGTCCGCATTCATGCACTCAACACAGAAAGTGCATTTTTCCACGACACCTGCCGGACGGTCCTGGGTGTAGACCAGGCGTTTGCCCTTTTCTGTGACATCAAAGGGATAGCCATATGCATAGCCGGCCTCTTCCTTTGCCTTTTTGGGATCCTTCCAGTTGAACTGGCGCACTCCATAGGGGCATGCCGCCATACAGGTGCGGCAGCCGATGCAGCGGTCATAGTCCACCAGGATCATGCCCTCTTCATTTTTGTAAGTCGCGCCTGTGGGGCAGACTCTCTCACAGGGGGCATTGTCGCACATCTGGCAGGACACCGGGAGATATTCGATTTTAAAGCCGTCTTTGGTGCCGACTGCAGACTGGTGATAGTCGGATCCCTGCGTGAAGACCCTGTTCCACCAGGTTCCCTGCGGCTGGGCGTGATGCATTTTGCAGATCACTGCGCAGGTCTGGCACCCGATACATTTGTCCAGATCTATAACCATACAGTAACGCATTTGTATTCATTCTCCTTTCGGCTTACTTAGATCTCTGCCTTCTTGAAGTCGACCAGACACTCATTCCATGAGGTGTTGGGCGCCCACATCTGCGAGACAAAATACACCTCATGTACCGGATTGATCCAGGGATAGAGCAGTGTATTGTAGGAAGTTCCATGCGTGTAACGGCTCCACCATCCTTCTTCGAAGATGACGGTCATGGTGCGCACACCGGGATCCAGAACGGCTTCCGCAAGGAGTTTGCCTCTGTCGTTGAAGACCTCGACCAGATCGCCTGCCGCAATTCCCTTTTCCGCGGCATCATCAGGATTGAGGTAGACCTTGGCGCTGTCATCCTGCAGTTCCCGCATCATCTGGTTGTTGGAGTGCGTTGAGTGTACACGGTGAATACTGTTGCGTGTGATATAGGTATATTTGTAAAGTTCCCTCGCCGCGGGATTGAGCACATACTCAGTCTCCTCAAACGGCGGTTTGTGAACAGGCAGGCATTCGCCGACCTTGATAAAGGTGTCCTCGTCCTTGTAGAACTCGATCCTTCCGCTCTTGACGAACTGGGCTGTCTTGTCGATGGTCATGGGATAACTGACCGGCGGGAAGGGCTGTCCGCCCTGGATCTGCTCGTAGAAAGGGATCCTCTTGCGTCCGGGATTCTCGTGGTGGAGCTTGACAGGGCCCTGTTTCAGTTTTTCGAGAGTGACTCCCTCCATCTCGATACCGCCGGTCTCGCAGGTAAGTTTGATGACTTCCTCTGCGGCCTTGTCGGGATCCAGATCGGGGTAAAACCACTTTCTGTCTCCGGGATTGACACGGTCTGCCAGCTCGCGCATGATCCAGAGCTCGGGCTTGCAGTCGTACAGGGGTTCGATTGCCGGCTGCATGAGCTGGGCATAAGGATGAATCGGTGTGGATACCAGCTCGGTCTTCTCATACCAGCTGACACCGGGCAGGCAGAAATGCGCATATTTACTCGTTGTGGTCTTCTGGAAGTCCAGGGTGATCACACACTCGAGCTGTCCGCTCTCGACCTGCTCGCGCAGGACATTGGCGATATTGTGCTGATCAAATGCGTTGCAGCAATACAGGATCCAGGCCTTGATGCCGCTCTTGGGGAAGGGACAGGTCATCGTGGGACGGGGTCCGTTTTTCGCGTAATCGTTGAGCGTGTAGTCCAGCATGTAGGCGAAAGAGGTTCCTGCCGGCTTCTTGTCGGGAAGCTCCGGTACATTCCACCAGGCGCCGCCTTTATAGCGCATCTTGTACTGGCCGGCATAGGTAGAGAAACCGTCTCCCAGATGACCGATGTTACCGGTCAGAGCTACGAGCAGGGACAGGGCGCGGCCCTTGAGGTCTCCGTGGTACCACTGATAGTTGGAGGCGCCGTACATGATATGAACGGG
>JAZASQ010000197.1:0-2915 GCA_036343235.1 Lachnospiraceae bacterium | reverse complement strand
GTCCCGAGGATTTCCTCCTTCATGAGGTCCTGGGGGGTGGCCCCGCTCTCAAGGCGGGGAGCCGCGTCGGAGAGCTTCTCCATGATGGAGTTCGCCTCCTCGAGGGCCTGATTCTTCTCATTTTCCAGCTTCTGCTGCTCGGCTTCTTTCAGAGCCTTGTCTGCTGCCCGCCGGGTCTTCTCCCACTCGGCCATGATGTCCGCGATGGTCAGCTGCCCGTCCATGGGCGGCTCGGAGTTGCCTTCTTCAGGAAGGGCCAGGCTCATCTGCCCGTCGTTTTCTTCGATCAGATAGTTCTGGAAGCTGGACCGCAGGGTCTCGTCTATCTTCCGGTCTTCCTCTGCCTTCTTCTCCGCCGACTGGCGCTGGGTCTCCTTCAGGAAGGGGAGGTCGTTGGCCAGGGAACGGATTTCCTCCATATTCGCCTGGACCTCGCCGGCCTCGGTGGCCTCCATGATCTCCCGGACATTCCGCTGGATTTCGGCCGTGATATTCTGGGTGTCATACTTGCCCGCAGGCACTTCCACCTGGGGGATGACCATGGTGTGGGACAGGAACTGGCCCCCGGACTCGGGCACGTCGTCCGGGCGGATCTCCGTGAGTCCGTCCGCCTGCTGCCGCATCTTTTTGTACTTCTCGGCCTGGTCCTTATTGAGGGGGCTGTAGAGCATCTTCAGCTCCATGGCCCGCTCCACATAGGGGCCGTCCCCGAACCAGAGAATAATCTCATCGCAGAGGTCAATGCACTTGTCGGCCTGGCCGGTCTTGTGATAGAGGGCCGCCAGCTCGTAGGCCCACTCCTCGGAAAAGTCCCGGGTCTTCAGCTCCTCAAGGATGCCGATCAGGGTGGCGCTGTCCGCCCCCCTGGCCTTGTTCAATTGATAGAGAATAATGTATTTCAGATTGTCGTGGGGAGCTATCTCCACAAACTCGTCGTAGTATTCCTTCGCCTCGTCGTACTCGCCCAGCTCAATGGACACGAGGGCCAGGCGGTAGATGATCATGCGCCCGATGGGAGACCGCTCGTGAGCAATCTCCAGAAGCTCCCGGGCATCCTCCCGCCGGCCGGCCCCCTCGTAGATTTCGGCTGCCTTCATCATGGCATTGACATTGCCGACCTTGCGGAAATTCATGGCGTCGAGCATGAGGAGGGCGTCTTCTGTCTTCCCCTCCTTCATGAGTCCCTCGATCTCATCGAGTTTTGTTCTGTATTCGGAACGTTCAGCCAATTTCTTTCACCAAAATAATATATGTCAGCAACGCCGGCCCGCAGGACCGGAAAGCAATGTCGCGCCGGCCGTCTGTCATCGCAGGACCGAATAGCAATGTCGCGCCGGCCCGTCTGTCGATATGGGGCCGCAAAATAGTTACAAGGGTATATTTTGGATTTATTGTACCCCATTTAAGGCGGGGAATAAAGGAATTTTGTCAGCGGAATTTCTGTATAGCACAAATTCGGGCAGATAAGGGCCGGGAAAAACCGCCAAAAATGGGAGCCGGGTGTCCGGCTCCCACATTATTAATGCTTCTTCCTGTGATTCTTGATACGGTCCTTGAGCTTGGCGATGCCGCCGCTCGTGAAGGTCTTCTTCACGCCGTCGCTGTTTTCAATCTCCTCTGGGGTCTTTTGAATGAGCTCTTTCGTGGCCGGGTCCACGGCTTTCAGCTGGGTGTACTGCCGTGAATCCGCCGGCAGGCCCCGCTTCCGGATGGCCCAGTTTGCGATCAGGCTTCCGATATAATAGAGGACTGCCACGATGGGCACGCCGATGATCATGCCCGGGATGCCGAAGAGGCCGCCGCCGAGGGTGATCGCAAAGACGACCCAGAAAGAGGACAGGCCCGTGGAGTTGCCCAGAATGGCCGGTCCGATGATGTTTCCGTCAATCTGCTGCAGGACGATGACGAAGATCAGCATGTAGATACCCTGGACGGGATTGTTCATGAAGACCAGGATGACGGTCGGCACGGCTCCGATGTATGGGCCGAAGACAGGGACGATATTCATCACGCCGATGATGACGGAGCAGAGGACCGGGTAGGGGAAGCGGAGGATCAGCATGCTGAAATAGCAGATGACCCCGATGATCAGGGAGTCAATGATCTTCCCGACAATGAAGCCGTAGAAGACTTCCTTGGTCTTGCGGCCCACGTCCAGGGCCACATTCGCGTGGCTGGTCTTGAAGATGCCGTAGATGAGCTTCTTCGTATGGGCCTTGAAGACGTCCTTTTCCACAAGGACATAGACAGAGACGATGATGCCGAGAATGCCGTTGAAGATGCCCTTCCCGATACTCATGCCCCAGTCGGCCAGGGTATTTACTATGTCGTCATTGGCCCCCAGGTTCAGGTAGTCCCGGACATAGGTAATGGCCTTGTTCAGGGTGTTCGTGATGTTCTTGTCTTCCTTGGCGCTCTGCAGGTCCGCGTGGAAGCGGCCTCCCGTAATCTTGTCCGCCCAGTCTATGACGCCGACGATCTGGTCATTGATATTATTATAAAGATCATTGATGGTCGCGACAATCTGGGGGATGACCGCGGACAGGAAGAATACAATCAGGACGATCAGGATGGCGAGGGAAATCAGGGAGCAGGACACACGGACCCGGTGCCGCGTCTTCGCCTCGTTTTTCGTCCGCCCCAGGAAGTAGGGCAGCATGGCCTTTTCCAGCCCCTTCATGATGGGGTTTATAAGGAAGGCCGTCACGAAGCCGATGATGATGGGGGCCAGGGCGGAATTGATTGTCTTCAGGCCCGCCGCGAGGCCCGCATAGCGCTTGACGCAGAAGTAGAAGATGATGACAACAATAGCTGCGATGACGATGACCGAAGCCCGCACGAGGTAGAAGCGGTACTCCTCCCGCGTCACCCGGCCCGTGCGGCCGGCCCCCTCTGCTTCCCTTTTTTCGATTTTT
>JAZASQ010000196.1:0-2930 GCA_036343235.1 Lachnospiraceae bacterium | reverse complement strand
GAAATTCTGGATCTGACAAAAGAGCTGGTAGCGATTCGAAGCGTGAACGGAACCCCGGGGGAACGAAAGGTCTCCGACTTCATCTACTACTGGTTTCAGGACCTGCCCTACTTCCGGGAACACCCGGAGAACCTGCTCTTTCAGCCCGTTCCCGATGACCCCCTGGAGCGGGGCTCCGTCATCGCCATTGTTGAAGGAAAAAAGAAGTCCTGCAAAAAGACCCTCCTCCTCCACGGACACACGGATACGGTGGGAACAGGCGACTACGGTCCCCTCGAAGATGTCTGCACGGATCCGAAGGCCCTCTCTGCAAAGCTGAAAGAGCTCGAACTTTCCGAGGAGGTCAGATCCGACCTTGAAAGCGGAGACTTTCTCTTCGGCCGGGGAACCGTGGACATGAAGTCCGGAGACGCTGTATTTATGACCCTTCTCGCCTACTTCTCCGACCGCACGGATGAAATTGAAGGAAACCTCATCGGCTCCTTCAACCCCGTTGAGGAAAATACCCACACCGGCATCATCACGAGTCTTCCCCTCTTCCTGCAGCTCGAGGAGGAACGGGGCTATGAATATATAGGCGCCATAAATAATGACTTCTCCACGAAGCTCTACCCCGGAGATGACAAGATCACCCTCTACACCGGGGCCGGGGGAAAAATTCTTCCCTGCTTCTATATCCGGGGGAAGGAAACCCATGTGGGCCAGCCCTTTGAAGGCGTTGATGCCTCAGCCATCGCAGCGGAAATCATCAACCGCATTAATCTAAGTACAGAGCTCTCCGATTCCGCCGGAGGGGAAATCGCCCCGCCGCCGGCAGTCCTCAAAATGAAGGACCTCAAAGACTTCTACAATGTGCAGACAGCCAAAGAAGCCCTTGTCTATTTCAACTTCTATGTCTTCGAGAGCGACATGCGAAATATCACGGACGGCCTCTTGACCTGTGCCCGGGAAGCCGTATCCGTTCTGACCGAAAAAACCGAGAAGAATTACAGCGAGTTCTGCCGCCTGAACCGCCTGCCGGAAACGGCCCCGAAGATGAAGGTCAGCTTTCTCACCTACAGTGAACTCTGTGCCAGGGCATTAAAGACTGAAGCCTTCAGCGACGACGAATTGGAACGGCTCACAAAAGAAGAGCTCGAAAAGGGGACGGACAAAAGGGAGATTCCCATCGTCCTGATCCGCTATCTCCTTGACTGCATAAAGTTTACAGAGCCTGTCATCGTCCTCTACTACGCCCCTCCCTATGTCCCCCACTGCCGGATACAGCGGGAAGACGAAGGAAACGGGGAAGCCCTGTACACAGCCCTTTCCGAGGCTGCCGCTGAGACGGAAAAAGACGGGGCGTACGCCTTTCGGATTCTGAATTATTATCCTTCCCTCTCCGACTCGAGCTATCTCAAAATCGATGACGAGGAAGGCTCCCTCGAGGCTCTGACCGAAAACTTCCCGGCCTTCGAAAGCCTCTATCCCCTGCCCCTCGACGACATCCGGGCCCTTGATATCCCTGCAATCAATATAGGGACCTACGGCTCTGACGCCCACAAGTGGACGGAGCGGGTCAATATGCCCTACACGTTCGGCGTCCTGCCGGAGCTGGAAATGCGGGTAATCCGGAAGCTCATAGGAAGCTGAATCTGAGGCCTTCAGCGCATTCGCCTGCTGCCTCCGCGCATGAGTATCATGTATGCGCTTCACAATATTCGTAAACTTTTACAATTATTTCCGTTTTTCCGGCTTTGTCTGAAAATTCCTGTTTGACGCAAACATTTTTCATGCTATAATTGGTTTACATTTGTTGCACGGAATTTTACCGCCTGACCGGTCCGGTCCCGCGGCGAAAAAGGTCGGAAGCAGTGCAGCCGACCGGCGGAGAAGCTGCCCGGCTCCGGTGCATGGCCGGCCGGCGGAGAAACCGCCCGGCTCCGGTGCAATGGCCGACCGGCGGAAAAGCCGCCCGGCTCCGGTGCAATGGCCGGCCGGCGGAGAAGCCGCCCGGCTCCGGTGCAATGGCCGACCGGCGGTTGGTTATAAAACAGGAGGAACGGAATATGGAAGAGAAGAAGAGAAAGGCGGGGCGGCCGAGAAGTGCCAATCCCAAGAATGTGAATGTCGGCCTCCGCATGACGGATGAGCAGTACCAGAAGCTCAGGGCCTACGCTGAAAGCAAGGGCATGACCGTGTCGAAGGTCCTCCTGGAGGCGCTGGAAGCCTACATCAAGTAAGCGGAATATTGAAAAATGCGATAAAACGCGCAGGCGCGGATCTTGGCCGACCCGTGGATTTCGGCCGATCCGCGGATTGGGGAAGACACATGGATTTCGGCCGACATGCGGTTTTTGGCCGATCCGCGGATTTTGGGAACATTTTGCCTCCTTCTGAAAAAAGTGTCCCCATGCCTGATTTTCAAAAAACGGGAATTCCGGGAAAATGGGAACAATTCGCCCGTTGAGAAAAAGTTTGTCCCTACCATAACAAGCCTTTTATGTAGAACATGAAAAAACATGGAGACAGTCTGTCGGAAAACCGGCGGATTGTCTCCATTTTCTCAATACTTCAAATTTTTGAAAAATTGTCATGGGGACATTTTCTTCGGAGAGCCTGCGAATGTTCCCAAAATCGCGCATTTCCCAAAAAGCGCATTTCCCAAAATCGGGCGTTTCCCAAAATAGCGCATTCCCCAAGATTCATTCTTCGCCGAAAAGCCTTCAATTGTACCCAAAAGCGCATTTCCCAAAATCGGGCATTCCCCAAGATTCATTCTTCGCCGAAAAGCCTTCAATTGTTCCAAAATCGCGCATTTCCGCGAATAGGGTCTGCTGCAAGATGTCTGTTCGCCTAAGGATCAGCTGCAAAGCGGCCTTTCACTGCTCCCACTTCAGCCTGTGCAGTTTTCCTTTCTCTTCAAGCCCTTCGAACCCGTTCTGCCGCAG
>JAZASQ010000195.1:0-3098 GCA_036343235.1 Lachnospiraceae bacterium | reverse complement strand
CTGCAGCTGCCAGGCCCGCGGCCCATTGCATAGGCATGCTGGAGGAGTTTTCTAATATTCAGCGGAGGAAAGGTCTGCTTGCGCTTGATGGATATGTGCAACACTATGATGATTTTCTGTCAAGGATGGCCGTGCATCTTGGTAATGGAACAGATTGGGAGGAAGTGGAAAATATAGGACTTGCGGAATATTTTTCCAGGCATTTGAAGAAATCCCCTGTAGACCGGTTGATGACTCTGATAAGCCTTGCCGGTTTGGAGCTTTTTATTCAGAATGCCAATCCGCATATCCTAGAGGAACACCTGCTTGCAATGTCTCCGGAGGGGACGGAAAAGCTGGTCGATGAAGAGTTTCAAAAGTCGAAGAGCGAGCTGGCGGTACGGCTGGAGAAGTTCAAAAAGGAAACGGAAAATCTGGGTGAGTTTGGCCAGGTCTTTTAATGCATATTAATGCTATATGATTGAGGAGGAGGCTTTTAATTATGCAGCTTTTTGAAATACTTGTCGCCATTGTCATTGTTATTATTTTGGTTACGGTCAAAATGACGCAGGCAATGCGGATCATGGATCCAATCTTTACCAGTTTCTTTGCATACTCCGGTCTATTTATTGCGGTGGAAAGCGATGAAAAATACTGGAATTTTTATAAACAGTTGGAAGGGACAGCGCTTATTCATATGCAAAAGCCGTTTTTCAACATGAACTTTGCAAGTGATAATCAAAAGGCCTTGTTTTTGGGACTTGCTCTTTTAATTATTCCTGCGGCCATCTGCATCCCGGTCTATCTCCTTGAAAGAGACAGAAATCTTTATAACAGAGTAGAACAGTGGACAAAGTACATCATGATGATCATCAATCTTTTTTTCTTCTATCATTTTCAGATTTTGATGGAGGCATCCTTCAGTTTAAAGGAATTGACAGATATCTTGACAGATGATCAGATATCCCGGGCATGGGGGAATGCTATCCTTTGGACAATATTCTTTTTGGTTCTTCATATCATCATGCTCCGCCGGGATTCGAAGAATCGGCGTGAATATCTGTAATAAAGAAACGAAAGAGAAGTAAGCCGGAAAAAGTATTGGCAGCTGTCTGCTGGCGCTCGTCCTGTTGCCGGCTGCATTGATAGTGGCTCTTCTAAATCTCAGGTTTTGAGGGAATGCTATGTCTCTTCACATCATTCGCCAGGATATTACAAAAGTGAAAGCTGACGCCATCGTCAACACTGCCAATCCCCATCCGGAGGTCGGACGGGGGACGGACGGCGCGGTGTACGAGGCGGCGGGGTTCGATGACCTGCTGGCGGCTCGGAAGGCGATCGGCGATATCGAACCCGGCAGTGTCGCCGTAACGGACGGGTTCGCGCTTCCGGCGAAATATATTATTCATGCCGTATCACCGCGGTGGCACGACGGACAGCACGGGGAGGCGGAAACCCTACGCTCCTGCTACACGAAGGCACTGGAAGCGGCGGAAGAACTGGGCTGCAGGTCCGTTGCCTTTCCCCTGCTGGCGACGGGCGTCTACGATTATCCCCAGGAGGCGGCGCTCCGGATCGGGATCGACGCCATCAGTGGCTTTCTCATGCACCATGACATGGAGGTCTACCTGACCGTCTTCAGCGAGAACGCCTACAACCTGGCCGGCATGATCTTCGCGGATATCGAGTCCTATATCGACGGCAATGCCGCCGTGGACCTTTTGGAGAAGGAGTACGACCACTTCTGTGAAAAGGCGAGAATAATGAAAAACGCCGGGAAACCTGCTTCCGACAGCGGCGGGCCAACCCTTGAAGACGTGCTGGCCGCGCAGGAGAAGAACTTCCCGGACAGGCTGTTTGAGCTGATTGACGAGCGGGGCTACGACAAGGATGCGAACTTCTACAAAAAGGCGCATGTCGACCGCAAGCTCTTTTCAAAGATTCGCAGCAAGCCGGGTTACAAGCCGTCGAAGGACACGGCCATTGCCCTGTCGCTGGCGCTGGAGCTTTCCATGCCGGAGATGATCGACTTCCTGTCGCGGGCGGGCCTGGCCCTTTCAAAGGCAGACCGGCGAGACCGACTGATCACTTTCTTCGTAGAAAAGAGAAATTTCAATATTGACGAGATTAATTTCGCCCTGGCCTCGGCCGGGGAAGAAACAATAGGGACATAGAAAATACGGCCTTTCGCAAATGTCGCCCGCCGGGCGACCTGAGGGAGGCTTTTTCTTCGTATACTTGCCTCATCAATCGGGGAAACGCAGAAGAAATAGAAATGGAGGCACAAAATGATCGGAGCAATACTTGGTGATATGATCGGCGCACCCTATGAGTTCGACCGGGGCGACAAGACGAAGGATTTCCCTCTGTTTTCCAAGGGAACGCAGTTCACGGACGATTCCGTGATGACGGTTGCGGTTGCAGAGGCACTGCTCGACTCCTACGGGAAGTCGGACGAGGAAGTGAAGAAAGCGCTGGTTTCCTCTATGCAGAAGTGGGGTGCCCGGTATCCGCGGGCCGGCTACGGCGGGATGTTCTACCAGTGGCTTTTCTATGAGAAAGACCCGCAGCCCTATGGGAGCTTCGGAAACGGCTCAGCCATGCGGGTTTCTTCTGTCGGCTGGCTCTACCCTACACTGGAGGAGACACGGCACATGGCCCGGCTCACATCGGAAGTGACGCACAATCATCCGGAAGGGATCAAGGGAGCAGAGGCAACAGCTTCTGCCATTTTCCTTGCCCGGACCGGAAAGAGTAAGGAAGAGATCCGGGACTATATTGTTCACGAATTCCACTATGACCTTTCCCGTACCTGTGACGAGATCCGGCCGACCTACCACCATGTGGAGACCTGTCAGGAGACGGTACCTGAAGCCATTACTGCCTTTCTTGAGGGCGAAGACTTCGAGGATGTGATTCGCACAGCGGTATCCCTCGGCGGTGATGCGGACACCCTGACCTGCATTGCAGGCGGGATTGCTCAGGCTTACTACGGAGTGCCGGACTTCATGCGACTGCAGGGTCTGGAGCGGCTGCCGGAGGACATGAAGAAAGTCATCGAGGACTTTGAGGAAAAAGTGATATGTACCATTGAAAACCCGGGCGCTCCCTACATGCGG
>JAZASQ010000194.1:0-3109 GCA_036343235.1 Lachnospiraceae bacterium | reverse complement strand
TCGTTCATGAATGTGTTCACATCCTTGAACTCGCGGTAAACGCTGGCGAAGCGGACATAGGCTACGGCGTCCACGTCTTTGAGCTTGTCCATAACGAGCTCGCCGATCTTAGCCGAAGGCACTTCCTTGTCCTCGCTGTTGAAGACGGCTGTCTCGACCTCGTCCACGAGCTTCGTGATCTGCCCGGCGGACACCGGTCGCTTGTGGCAGGCCCGAAGGACGCCGGACTCGATCTTCGCCCGGTCGAACTGCTCACGCGTATTGTCCTTCTTGATGACAATCAGGGGGATTGTCTCAATCTTTTCATATGTAGTGAAGCGCTTGCCGCAGTCGTCGCACAGCCGCCGCCGGCGGATGCTGTTGTCGTCGTCCGCGGGTCTCGAGTCGATGACGCGGTTGTTGTCGCTGCCACAGAAGGGACACTTCATAGGATGCCTCCCTATACCGCACGCCGCCTGCGCCTGCTTCTCTCCCGGCTTTTGCGAGACAAGCAAGGCCACATCTTGGCGTGTATCTTTCCTAAGTCACAAAACCTAGTATAAGGAAAGTTGAGGCATTTTGCAACAAAAATTATACGCAGTGCGGAGGGCCTCAGACATTGAAGCGGAAGAGGATGACATCCCCGTCCTTGACCTCGTAGTCCTTCCCGTTCGTGGCAACAAGGCCCTTCTCCTTGGCCTCGGCCGTCCCGCCGCACTCCACAAGGGTCTCGAAAGGCACGGTCTCGGCGCAGATGAAGCCCCGCTCGAAGTCGGTATGAATCTTGCCGGCCGCCTGGGGAGCCAGGGTTCCCTTCTTGATGGTCCAGGCCCGGGACTCGTCCTCCCCGCAGGTCAGGAAGGAAATGAGGCCGAGGAGGTCGTAGGAAGCCTTGATCAGCTTGTCGAGGCCGGACTCGGAAAGGCCCAGGTCCTCGAGAAAGGCCTGCCGGTCTTCATCGGAATCGAGCTCGGAAATCTCGGCTTCCATCTCGGCGCAGACGACATAGACCGCACTGCCCTCTTTCTCGGCGTATTCCCGAACCTCTCTGACGAAGGGGTTCGAGGCCCCGTCATCAGCAATGGAATCCTCATCGACATTTGCCGCATAGATAACGGGCTTGGCGGTCAGGAGATTGTAGCCGTCGAAGAGCTTCTGCTCGTCCTCGTCTTTGCACTCGAACTTCTTCGCCGGGTTGCCGTCCTCGAGGAAGGGGCGAAGGCGCTCGAGAAGGTCACCCTCCTTGCGGTACTCCTTCACCATCTTCGCCTGCTTGCCGACCTTGCCCCAGCGACGCTCCAGCACTTCCATGTCCGCGAAAAGAAGCTCCATATTGATGGTCTCGATGTCCCGCACCGGATTGATGGAACCGTCGACGTGAACAATATTCTCGTTTTCGAAGCAGCGGACGACGTGCACGATGGCGTCGCACTCGCGGATATTGGCCAGGAACTGGTTGCCGAGGCCCTCGCCCTTGCTTGCGCCCTTCACAAGGCCTGCGATGTCGACGAAATCAATCGTCGCCGGCGTCACCTTCTTCGAGTGGTACATCTCGCCCAGCTTTTTGAGGCGCGCGTCCGGCACGGCGACGACGCCGACATTCGGGTCAATCGTCGCGAAAGGATAGTTGGCCGCCAGGGCCCCGGCCTTGGTCAGTGAATTAAAAAGGGTCGACTTGCCGACGTTCGGCAGGCCCACTATGCCTAGTTTCATTTTTCTCTATATCTCCTTTAAAATCCTTATTTCTCTGGCATTTCGGCCACTCTGTTTCTGCGGGTGTACCAGAAAGTGTACCAATATTGATTTATGTCAGCCGGTAAAATATTTTTTCTTCCTCGTCCAGCCAAAACAGCTTTCCCATAATACACCATTTGCTCTTCAACCTCAATTGAAAATGGGTATAAAAGAGGGGGCCAAATCTCTCCGGCCCCCTCAGGAATGTTTCCTTCACATTGGCAATTCCGACAGACTAATTCGGTCGTATGCACCGTTTTTCTTGTCTTCCGGGTGCGGATCCAGACCGATCACTGTAATCTGCATTCTTCCAGGTCCATATACCCAAAACATGCGAAAGGCATCACTGTTGCGATTCTCCAGGTATGATTCCCATACCTTCTTTCCATACCGCTCTGACAGCGGAGGAATATCATGAGAATGCAATCCCGGATGCCTTGGGTTTTCTGATACCAGCTTTAGTGCCTTTCCCCATTTTTCAAAAAGTGCTTCCTCGGTCTTGCCAGCTGTATGGTTCCGATGCTTCTGCTGAAGGTCGTTCCAGAGCGATGCCATTTCAGGGATTCCCATATAAATTGCATATGCCATAGGTACCCCTTAATTGAAATCGGAAAGATCTATCGGACCAGAGACGCGTCCGGCCTTAAAGTTCTTCATAGCCTCATCCATTTCAGCCAGAGACCGGGCGGAAATGCTGTCCGGGATTGTCAACTCTCTGGGCTCCAGCACGATACAGCCATTGTCAAACTCTTTTACATTATAATAATTGTATCTGGCCCCACGTAATGTGACTCGCTTCTTGCTGTCGATGTGAACATCATAGTCTTTAACTGCAACCATGGTATGCCTCCTTGTGGGATATCCCACTCTTTACAACAAATATATTCCCTTTTCCTAACCATGTCAACCAGCAACTCTTTGTTCCACTTTGGTGTTTTCAAAACTTGCACAATTACTTGCACAATCCCTTGGGCAGGTTCACGTCAGACGCTGAATAAACAAAAATACCGGCAGGACAAGCGGCATAACTGCTTCTCGTCCTGCTGGTTCTATATTTTGCAATGTGTGCTATTTCGGCGCCTTTTTTATGATCCCGAACTCGAGGAACATGGGGTATATGTAGGAGACGCCCCAGGCGCCGAGTTTCTTCGGTCCCTTCACATAGCCCGGGTCCGCCATGAGTTCCTTTGCCTTTTCGAGGGACATGGCCACGGAAGACCTCGTAAGCGACTTGGAATCTTCCTTGCGGTCGACAAAAATCTCGCCGCCCTTCACCGTGTAAGAAAACGGCAGGCCCCGCCAGGTAGAAAACTCATAGCCCGCAAAGGCTTCAATGCAGGCCCAAAGATTGTCAATGGAAGTGTCGGCGCGGAGGGCCGATACGGCCGCCTCCTGC
>JAZASQ010000193.1:0-3137 GCA_036343235.1 Lachnospiraceae bacterium | reverse complement strand
TTGAACTCGAAGCCGTCCTTTGCCATGATGGCCCTGGTGGCGCAGTACATCATGAAGGACTCGGCGTCCGTATGGGTATTGGTGGCCGACGGAACGTTCAGCGTAATCCCCTCTGCCAGGGCCGTATCATAGGAGGTGACGGAAATGACCCCGTCCTCCAGCATGTTCTCGAGGATCCGGTTGCGGCGGGCCAGGGTATTGTCCATGTGCTGGATGGGGTCGTAGAGGCTGGGCCGGTTGGGAATGGCACAGAGGAAGGCGATCTGGGAGAGACTGAGATTCGATACCTCCGTATTGAAATACCCCAGGGAGGCCGCTTCTATGCCGTAGTTGCCGTTGGCAAAATATACATTATTCATATAATACTCGAGAATCTGGTCCTTCGAATATTTCTTCTCGAGCTCAACAGCGATATAGATTTCCTCGACCTTCCGCTCCCAGGTCTTGTCGTTCGTCAGGAAGACGTTCCGGGCCAGCTGCTGGGTGATGGTGGACGCCCCCTGGGTGACCTCGCCGTTTTGCACCATGGCGATGACGGCCCGGAGGATGGCCCGATAGTCGACCCCGTGGTGGGTGTAGAACTTCTTGTCCTCGATGCTGATAATGGCCTGTTTCGCGTATTCCGGGATCTCGTCAATGGTCAGGTAATATACGTCCTTTTCGCCTTTTAGGACAGAAATGACAGACCCGTTGATGTCGTAGGCCAGACTTGTCTGGGACTGGCGGAAGGTGTCCGGCGTCGATGCGGCGACAAACTGCACGGCCTCATCGTGCATGGCGGCCACCTTTTTCGCGGAGCCGCCGAGATAATACCAGCCCAGGGCCAGGGCTACGAGCCCCATCAGGACGAACTGGACCTTTATGAAAATCCAGGCGCCGCGATGGGACTTTCTTTTTTTCGTCTTTTTTTGTTTCGCCATGGTGCTATCGGTATGCTATACTTTTCTCACAATGCAATCGTATGACTAATGTAGTTCGCCGGGGTTCCTGCAAGACCTGAGGGAAGGACGGCAGCCGCAATGTTATGTTTGCGTGCCTGTCTCTCCGGGAGTTTCCTGCAAGACCTGAGGGAAGGACGGCAGCCGCAATGTTATGTTTGCGTGCCTGTCTCTCCGGGAGTCTCGTGCAGATTGTCTCTTTGAGCAGCTGTTGCCGCAGAATCTGCGACCAGTCTGTACGACAGTTTGCATGAAAAACCTGCGGTCGTATCCGCGAGGGCGGCTTATATTAGTCATGAATAATGAAAGGACACGATATGTTCAAAAAAGTCTGGGGCAAAGCGCCCTCCGGGGAAGACATCAGAATGTATACAATTGCAAGGGGCGGCCTGAGTGCCACGATCATGAACTACGGGGCAATAGTGCTCGACCTCTATGTTCCCTTCCCCGATGCTGCTGAGCCCGTTGACGTGGCCCTCGGCTACTCGAATCTCACGAACTACTACGTGAACGACCCCTGCTTCGGCTCCCCCATCGGCCGCAATGCCAACCGCATCGGCGGCGCTTCTTTCGTCCTTGACGGGCGCCGGTACGAGCTTTCAAAGAACGACGGGGAGAACAATCTCCACAGCGGTCCCGACCGCTACAATAACCGCATCTGGGACGTAACTTCCGATACGGACGACTCCATCACATTCGTCATTGACAGCCCGCACGGAGACCAGGGCTTTCCCGGCAACTTCCGCATGACCGTCTCCTATACGATAACAGAAAACAAGGAGCTTGTCATCGACTACAGCGGCCGCTCCGACCGGAAGACCGTCTGGAATCCCACATTTCACGGCTACTTCAACCTCGCCGGCCAGGGGAACGGAGATATCAAAAAGCATGACCTCACGGTCTTCGCGGACCGGGTCACATACGCAGGACCCGACTCCATTCCTGACGGGACATATAGGGATGTAGCCGGAACCCCTATGGATTTCCGGACCCCCAGAGTCATCGGGGTTGACGTCGATTCTGACTACGACCTCATCGCCTTCGCCAAAGGCTACGACCACAACTGGGCCCTGAACCGGACAGAGGACCTGCACGAGAGCGCCCTCGATACGAAGGGCCTCACGATTTATAAGGATGCTATCCTCCACGAGCCCCGCTTCGACCGGTCCGTGACGGTATTTTCCGACCAGCCCGGCATCCAGGTCTATACGGGCAACTATATCACAAATACCTTCGGCAAGGGAGGATTTTCCTACGGACGCCGCTCAGGAATTGCCCTTGAGACCCAGTATTTCCCCAACAATCTCAATGTGGACGGCTTCGAGAAGGCCATAATTCCCGCGGATACGGATGTGTACCACAGGACGGCGTACCGCTTTAACTGATGTGTTGCATCAAACGCCCATAGAAAACGGGGTCGCAGCAATGCGATCCCGTTTTTGTTTTACGGTTATTCGTATATCTGACTCAAGTTTCCGCTTCAATCCTGATAGGCAACAATTTCGTCCAACGAAATAAGAAGAATATTCTTAATTGCCCCGGCCGCTGTCACTGCTGTGTCGTGGAAGCCGGAATTTGAAAAGGCGATGTAATAGGTCTCATCCGCCTTCTCCCGTACCTTCTTTGTGAGGTCGATAAGGCCCTTCAGGCGGGGCATGTCCACCGGCCGGCTGTCGAAGAAGCAGCGGCCGAAGACCAGGGCCTCCTTCTCTTCCTCAGCTTCCGCAGCCGCCACGAGGTCGAAGCCCTCGGACGTGTGGTTCTCGTCGTCGTTCTCCCACCAGGTACCGACTGCCTTGACATTGACAGGAAGTGCTGCCCCGCCGGCTCCGACAAACTCCCGGCACAGGCGCCCGAAGATGAGCTCCGTGAAGGAAGAGATGTCCGGCAGGATATGGCGCTCAATCAGCTCGTCCGTCTTCCCGGAAAACACGAGATCCATATGGGGCACGATATAGCGGTAATAGAAGATGTCGTGGGAATTCACGATGACGTACCGGGTCTTCCGCCGGTTGAAGGGCTCCGTCACCGGGTATTCCTTCGCCACAAGGGAGAGGGAAATCAGGGTGTTCATGTAGGGCACGACCACGTCCTTGGGCTTGCCCACAGCCGCGCTGATCTCGTTCACCCGGGTCCTGCCGCTGGCGAGCGTAGCGAGCATGCGATTGTAATAAGACTTCTCCCTCAGGTCGATGTCCA
>JAZASQ010000192.1:0-3155 GCA_036343235.1 Lachnospiraceae bacterium | reverse complement strand
GCCGGCTGTGTGAAGGAGGGCGATACCCATATCTATTCCGGCACATCCGGCTGGGTATCGACAATTGTCTCGAAGCAGACTGTCGACACCTCGACCATGATTGCAGCCATCGTGGGCTGCCAGGACGGGCTATACAATTATTTTGCTGAAATGGAAACGGCCGGCAAGTGCCTCGAATGGGTCAAGGACCACCTGGCCCTCGACGAAATCGACATCTATCTGAACAAGGCGGATATCACGACAAAGACGGAGTCCGAGTTTGTCTACAAATCCCTCTACGAGTACATGACCGCGATCGTGAAAAAAATTCCCGCCGGAAGCGGCGGCGTCCTCTTCACCCCCTGGCTTCACGGCAACCGCTGTCCCTTCGAAGACCCCAACGCCTGCGGCACCTTCTTCGGCATCACGATGAACACAGGAAAAACGGAGCTCATCAGGGCGGTCCTCGAGGGGGTCTGCTACCACCTGAGGTGGATGCTGGAGTGTGAGGCCGCGAAAGTGAAGACCAGTGACACCATCCGCTTCTGCGGTGGCGGGGCCTTATCAGACGTGACATGCCAGATTCTCTCCGACATGACAGGACGGCGCATAGAAGTCGTCGACAATCCCCAGGACGTGGGCGCTGTGGGCGCCGCCTGCACGGCAGCCGCCGGGCTCGGCATCGTAAACTCCATGCAGGATATTGCTTCTCTGGTCCCTGTGGAAAAGTCCTTCGAACCGGACATGGAAAACAAGAAGATTTATGACAATTATTTCAAAGTCTTCAAGCGCCTTTACAAGAGCAACAAAGAAAACTTCTCCCTGCTGGAGACGGGGCGTCGTGTCGCCGAAAAGAGAGCTGAATCTTCCTGAGCCGCGGAAAATTCTCCTTTTTCCGCCGACATTGCCACGCGGGACCGCACGCAAAGGAGATGAATCTTCCTGAAAAGCGGAAAATTCTCCTTTTCCCGCCGACATTGCCACGCGGGACCGCACGCAAAGGAGATGAACCTTCCTGAGCCGCGGAATTTTCTCCCATTTCCGCCGACATTGCCACGCGGGACCGCACGCAAAGGAGATGAATCTTCTTGAAAAGCGGAAAATTCTCCTTTTCACATCTTTGCCATTTTGCGGAACCATTAGATAGAGAGAAGATTCTTCCTGATAACCAGTATTTTCTCCTTTTCACATCTTTGCCATTTTGCGGAACCATCAGATAGAGAGAAGAATCTTCCTGATAACCAGTATTTTCTCCTGTTCCCAAAAGTGACATCACCTGCTGCGACCGGTAAAGGAGAAAATACGGAAAGAAAGGTCCATTTATGAATTCGGAAGAAAAAGAAGAAAAGAAAAGTACAAAAAAGGAGGCCCTGAGGGCGGTGAAGTTTGCCCTCTTCTCGGCCTCTGCAGGCATCATAGAGCTCGGGGCTTTCACGGTCCTTGACCTCATCACCCCCTGGCCCTACTGGCCCAAATATTTAATTGCCCTGGTCCTGTCCGTTCTATGGAACTTCACATTGAACAGGACATTTACATTCCAGTCGGCCAACAACGTCCCTGTCGCCATGCTGAAGGTAACCGCCTTCTATGCGGTCTTCACGCCCTTTTCCACGATTCTGGGGAACTATCTCTCCTCCATAGGCTGGAACGACTACCTGGTCACCATTCTCAATATGGCCATGAACTTCGTCACGGAGTTCCTTTACGACCGCTTTTTCGTCTTCGGAAAGACCATAGACACAAATGAGCGGGCGAAGAGGAAGGAAACGTCTTCCTGAGCCTGCTTACACGTATCAGGCTTTTGGTTTCTGATCAGCAGAGTGATACAGAAAGGCGCCTCCAGCCATGGAGGCGCCTTTTTTCGGCATGTTTTTTTGTATCCGCATTGCGTGTTATTTTAAGAGCCGGCAAATACGCATTGCGTATATATCGTCAAAATAGATACAATCCGCCATCCTTGAGATGTCAGGAAATACGCACTGCATGTATATCATCCAAAATGGATACATTTCGCCACACCTGAAATGCCAGGAAATACGCACTGCGTGTTATTTTAAGAGCCGGCGAATACGCGTTGCGTGTATATCATCAAAAATGGATACAATCCGCCATCCTTGAGATGTCAGGAAATACGCACTGTGTGTGATTTTAAGCGCCGGCAAATACGCATTGCGTGTATATCGTCAAAAATGGATACATTTCGCCACACCTGAGGAGAATTGCATCCATTAAAAAATTTATATGTTTCACAAAAATTCAGGAACTTGGAACAGTCACCCGCCTTTCAGATGATTTGTTCCTAAAACTCGTGTTTTTTGTTGAACGTGTATTATATACATGGGGACACTATTTCAGGCAGCCTGCCAAATGTTCCCAAATTCCGGAAACTGCCCATTTCCGAAAGGCAAGATAAAGAGCCGTTTGGAACAAACTTCCTATTTTTCTGCGCATTGTTCCGTTTTCTCTCCACTGCACTATTGCCAGGCCACTCAGTCTGTCAGGCATCCGCATTGCGGAAGTCCTTCGGCGACGCGCCGGTGGCGGTTTTAAAGCTTCTCAAGAAGTGGGCGACGTCCAGGAAGCCTATTCTTTCGGCAATGTCCTGAATACGAAGCTCGGGGAAACTCAGAAGGAGGTCCTTTGCCTTTTCTGTGCGGATGGTCGAGACGATTTCAAGCCGTCCCATGCCTGTCGCCTGATTCAGGAGGCTGGACAGGTGCCAGGTCGAAACGCAGCACTCCCCTGCCACATCAGACAGGGTGACCTTTTCCGTGTAGTGGGAAAGGTTTTAAAGCAATTTGGAACAATCTTCCGCTTATCCAGCACAATGTTCCGCTTTTCCGGCGCAATCTTCCGTTTCCGGCACAATGTTCCGCTTTTCCGGCGCAATCTTCCGCTTATCCAGCACAATGTTCCGCTTTTCAGGCACAATGTTCCGTTTCCGGCACAATCTTCCGCTTTTCCACTGCCCGCTCCGTAGCCATTTGCGCAGACCAAGGCCCCGGGAGCGCCAGTCCCGGGGCCTTATCAAGCCTTCATCACGAAATTTCAGGAATCTGAAAGCACCCTGCAGATGGTCCCGCCGCCGAAGACATAGTCTCCGTCGTAAAAGACCGCCGCCTGACCCTTTGTGATGGCCCGCTGGGGCTCGTCAAAGGTGACTTTGTAATAGGTCT
>JAZASQ010000191.1:0-3183 GCA_036343235.1 Lachnospiraceae bacterium | reverse complement strand
CGGACAGGAAAATCGCCGTAAAACATAGCGGGTCTCCCCGTTGAGGGGACCCGCTTTCTTTGCGATGTACTGATACCGGTCGTCTATCTGATTCTTGAGGAAGGCATAGGCAACGGCCGCACAGACGGAATCCGTATCGGGATTCCGGTGGCCGATGACCCATACTGTGTCCTTTTCTTTCGTATCCGTCATAGGCAATAAATGTAAAACAAATTCATTTTTCTGAAATGCCTTCCTGTAAAGAAGCCCTTTCAGAAGACTCCCAAGATATGCAGCAGCATGCAGACCAGCATGCCCATATTGATGACGGAGATGACGCCGACAAAGGTGACGGCTCCCTTGACCTTCTCAATTGAATTCAGGATGGAGAGGCGGTTGTCCTCACTGTGGTCATTCTCCTTGATGAATTCCTGCAAGTTCTTGTAGGACTGGATGCTCTCGGTATGGACCTTATCGAAAATCTGCTCCTTCATGCCGGAGACGGACTTATTGACGGCAGCTGTGGTCTCCTTGACTTCCGCAAGCTCTGTACTCACGCTGCCGATGGTCTCCCGGACAGGTTCAAGGACTTCCCGATTCTGCTCTACCATATCCCCTGTCGTCTTGGAAAGGTCCGTCGCCAGAGATTCCTTCATGGTGTCAAAGCGGACATCCAGCTTGTCCTCTAATTCCTTGTACTGCTTCCGGGTCAGTTCCAGCTCGGCCTTGAGCTTCTCATTCTGCTGTTCCCTGGAGCTTACGAGGTTTTCAAGGTCCGCTACCTTGGCCTGCTTATTTGCAATCAGGCCGGACAGTTCCTTGGCTTTAGCCCGGAAGGCGTCAATCTGGGCGAAGAGAGCGTCATCCGACTCTTCTTCCGTTTTCATAAGGTCAGCCTCCTCAGCGGATGCCGTCTCCCCGATGGCCTCTTCCGCCCGCTCGATTACGGACTTTTCACTGGTCTCTGTTTCCTTCACTTCTTCGCTCATTTCCTTCTCCTTGGACTTTTTCTCTGATTCCCGGACAGGCTTTTTCTCTGCCGTCTCTTTAAGCATAGACGTATCAAACGCCATGGACTCATAGTCCATGCCGAAGAAACGCTCTATGCTTTTCATAATTCCGTCAAACATAGCCCTATTGTAATTAAAAAAGGCCTGCCCCGCAAGGGGCAGGCCTTGAAAACCGATGAATCAGTTTTTATTTTTCATTACTGCTCAGCCGGATCGTACAGCTTCTCAAGACGCTGCAGGTAATTCAGATGATCCTTTGCGTTCTGGGCATTTGCTGCATACATTTCCTCTGCGTGAGTCGGGTTCGACTTCTTCAGGGACAGGTACCGAACCTCGCCGTTCAGGAAGTCCTGATACTCTTCAGGCTTTGTAGCCGTGAAGTCTACGGTAAGCTTCTTGCCTTCGGCAGCAGGGTTGAAACGGAAGATGTTGAAGTAACCGCACTCAACGGCTCTCTTCTCCTCTGTCATAACGCCCTTCATACCGCCGTTGACCTTGATGCCGTGGTTGATGCAGGGTGCATAAGCGATGACAAGTGAAGGTCCGTGGTAAGCCTCAGCCTCACGAAGAGCCTGAAGGGTCTGGTTCATGTTTGCGCCCATGGCGATCTGTGCTACGTATACATAGCCATAGGACATAGCCATAGCTGCGAGGTCTTTCTGCTTAACGGCCTTGCCGCCTGCAGCGAACTGGGCAACAGCACCGATAGGGGTAGCCTTAGAGGACTGTCCGCCTGTGTTGGAGTAAACCTCGGTGTTTACGATGAGGACGTTGACATCCTTGCCGGAAGCGAGGACATGGTCAAGTCCGCCGTAGCCGATATCGAAGCCCCAGCCGTCGCCGCCGACAATCCACTGTGACTTCTTGGAAGCGAAGTCCTTATTTTCCTTGATGAAGGCAGCGTCTTCGGAATTATCAGAAGCGATGGAAGCAAGGAGCTTGTCTGTAGCAGCACCGTTTGTTGCGCCGTCAGCGAATGTATCAAGGTATTCCTTGGCAGCAGCATTGCCTGCTTCTGCGAGGTGCTCAACCTTCTCCTTGATCTCATCACGAAGGGCGTTCTGAGCGAGAGCCATACCGAAACCGAACTCGGCGTTGTCCTCAAACAGGGAGTTGTCCCAAGCTACGCCGTGGCCGTTGTCTGCTACGGTGTAAGGAGTCGAAGGTGAAGAGTTGCCCCAGATGGAGGTGCAGCCGGTGGCATTGGAAATGTACATCCGGTCACCGAAGAGCTGGGTAGCAAGCTTCAGGTAAGGAGTCTCGCCGCAGCCTGCGCATGCGCCGGAGAACTCGAGCAGAGGTTTCTTGAACTGGGAACCCTTGATAGTGGATTCCTTGAACTTCTCTACAACATCTGTCTTCGTAGGAAGAGATACGGCATAGTCGAAGCCTTCCTGCTCCCACATATTGTCCGCAATAGCGGAGAGCTTGAGGGTCTCGGCCTTCTTGTTGCCGGGGCAGACATTCGTGCAGGAGCCGCAGCCCGTGCAGTCAAGAGCGGAGATGACGATGGCGAACTTGTAGCCGTCCATCTGCTTCATATCCGTAGTCTTCATGGAAGCGGGTGCCTTTGCAGCCTCATCAGCTGTCAGAGCTACCGGACGGATAGCTGCGTGAGGGCAGACAAGGGAACAGAAAGTACACTGGATGCAGGCCGTAGGATCCCATGCGGGAACGTTGACTGCAATACCGCGCTTCTCGTAAGCAGCTGTGCCGGAAGGTGTGGAGCCGTCCTGATAAGGAAGGACATCGGAAACCTTCAGGGTATTGCCTTCCTGAGCGGAAACCTTGATCTGGATATTGTTTACGAAATCGATGGCATCCTGACGGCCGCTTGTTGCCTTCGGGAAGTCAAGACCTTCGTCCTTTGCGTCCTTCCAAGACTCGGGGATTTCTACCTTGATGAGGTTCTTGGGATCTGCGCCGGCATCGATTGCGGCCCAGTTCTTCTCAACGACATCCTGACCCTTACGGCCGTATGTCTTCTGAGCAGCGTCCTTCATGAACTTGATGGCATCCTCTTCAGGAATGATCTTCGTGATGGAGAAGAATGCGGACTGAAGAATGGTGTTGATACGGGTGGGGCCCATGCCTACTTCCACACCGATCTTGGAGCCGTTCATGATGTAGAAGTTGATCTTGTGATCATACATGAACTTCTTGACCTGACCGGGGATTTCCTCCTCGAGCTGGT
>JAZASQ010000190.1:0-3235 GCA_036343235.1 Lachnospiraceae bacterium | reverse complement strand
TGCTCTTCACCTTCGCGGTCACGGTCATTATTCCTCTCGTTGAAGGTATCGGCTATTCCTTCACGGACTGGGACGGAGTCCGGGTCACAGGCTTCGTGGGTTTTGAGAACTACGCCCGCATGTTCCGGAGCGCCGATTTCGTATGGTCCATCCTGATCACGTTCATCTTCGTATTCGTGAACGTCATTCTGGTAAACCTGATCGGCTTCCTCCTGGCCCTTCTCTGCACGACCCACATCAAGCCCCTGGGCTTCTTCCGTGCAGCCTACTTCCTGCCCAACCTCATCGGCGGCATCGTCCTGGGCTACATCTGGAAGTTCATCTTCAATGAAGTCCTGACGAAGCTCCTGGGAAGCGTATCTTTGCTGAACGCTTCGAATACGGCCCTCATGGCCATCATCATCGTATATATCTGGCAGTACGGCGGCTATATCATGCTGATCTATATCACCGGTCTGACCGGCGTGCCCCAGGATACGATCGAGGCAGCGGCCATTGACGGGGCGAACGCCTGGCAGACCCTGATGAAGATCAAGGTACCCATGATCGCGCCCACGATCACGATCTGCACCTTCCTGACATTGACATCCGCCTTCAAGCAGTTCGATGTGAACCTGGCTTTGACAAACGGCACGGGTTCCGTCGCGAACTTCATGGGGCAGTACATCACGAACGGCACGGAAATGCTGGCCCTGAATATCTACAGCACGGCGGTTTCGGAGAACAATTACGCCCTGTCTCAGGCTAAGGCCGTATTCTTCTTCATTATTCTTGCCATTGTCTCCATCATCCAGGTACGGACGTCGAACAAGAAGGAGGTGTCGCTGTAATGAACAGAACACCGAAAAAATGGGTCCTGGTCGTTCAGACCATTGTGGCCATCCTGATTGCCATCTATGTGCTCTACCCCTTCTTCATGGTGCTTATTAACTCCGCGAAGACGACTACCGGTATCGGAAACGACCCCGTGACCTTCGCCGGGGCCAGCATCGGCCAGCTGATCCAGAACATCCATGACGTCGTTCACAACTCCCACTTCAATTTCTGGTGGGCATTCGGAAGTTCGGTAGTCATCACGGTGATCTCCGTCCTCCTTCTGAACCTCTTCGGCGCCATGGCGGCCTGGGTTATTTCGAGAAATCAGTCCAAGCCCTGGGCTTCCGCCATTTATTTCACATTCATCGCATCCATGATCATCCCCTTCCAGGTCGTCATGCTGCCCCTGGTAGCCACCTTCCGGGATGTGGGAAAATTCATCGGCATCCAGATGAACCAGTCGATTCCGGGCATCATCTTTGCCTACCTGGGCTTCGGCGGTGCCATGACGGTCTTCATTCTGACCGGCTTCATCAAGGGCATCCCCTACGACCTGGAGGAAAGCGCCTCCATCGACGGCTGCTCCCCTGAGGGAACCTTCTTCAAGATCATCTTCCCTCTCCTTCGTCCCGTCATCATGACCGTCACGATCCTGAACGGCATGTGGATCTGGAACGACTACCTGCTTCCTTCGATGATGATCGGCACATCCGAGCACTACAAGACCCTGCCCGTAGCGGTTCAGACCTTCATCGGCTCCTATGTCACCGAGTGGAATATGGTCATGGCGGCGGCCCTGCTTGCCATGATCCCCATGATCATCGTCTTCCTGATCGGCCAGAAGCAGATTGTCCAGGGCGTCATCGACGGCGCCGTCAAGGGCTGATACAAAAAGAACTTTTTCTGAATCTTCTTCTTCCTTACTATGGGAGGCCGGCGCGTCCGGCCTCCTATTTTTACGCGCAAAAAAAGACCCTTCCGCTCCCGGGAGGGTCTTTTTCATGAATAATGTAAAACAACTACTCTGCTGTATGCTCAGCGTTTCTGCAGCCGGTTCAGCATTTACGCTGTCTGCTCAGCCCCTGCCTGGGAAGCCAGGAATTCATTGAGCTGGTCGACAACCCCGTCCACGTCCTCCGGCGCATAGCCGTGTACGTAGAGGGCTTCCTCCAGGGACTCGCCGCTGGCGGCAACGCAGGAAATGCAGTGCATGCCCATGCCCATGAGGATATTGGACATGTAGGGGTTCATGTTTACGATTTCCATGACGGTCATATCTTTTGTGATCTGCATCGGGTTTTCTCCTTTTAAAAGATCTGCTGTATATATATAGGACCTTTTCGCAACAGCTGGCGGGTATTGGATCTGCTGGCGTTTTCAGCGTTTAAAAAACCGCGCCAACAACGGGCTTGCGGAGCCTTAGGCTTATGGTTTACATCTGCGGGAATTCCGGCACTTCCTGGACGAATTCCAGGGTGCCGACATAGCCGGCCTCATCGCGGACTGCCATGTAGTTTACGATGACCTTCTTCCCGGCCTTCACCATGGGAACGGAGACCTTGTCCTTGGTCCCGGCCCGAAGCTCGGCGATGATGGCCCGGGCCATCTGCTCCACCTTGGGAGGATGGCACGAATAGACCTCTCTGTCAAGGGCCATTTGCGGCCTTTTGAAAAGTTTCGCCCCGGCGTTGAAATAGCGGTTGATGTCGTTCTCGTCCACAAAGGAGATTTCGCCGGGAATCGTGTTGAGTAATGCGGCAATTTCGCGGACGGTCAGGTGGCCTTCCCTGCCCAGCTCTATGCGGGTGTCTGCAGAAACAGGAATGCCGGCAGTATCGCCGGAGTGAGCGCTTTCAGAAGCTGTCGCATCAGCCGGAGCGCTGGTGTCGGAACCTGCATTTTCAGTATTGCCGGCGTATTTCGCAACTCGCTCATCGACGGCGGCCTGGGATGCGGCTTCCGCCTCAGGCAGGGCCTTGCGTTCACCGGCAACCGGGGCGTAGGCCAGGAGCTCCTTGGAAATCAGGGCCCACTCGCTGTCGCTGAAATACTGGACGCAGATAGGAGTCAGGATATTGTTCTCCTTGTAGATCATCTCCTCCGCCCGGGTCAGGACAGCCGAGACGTCCTTCTTCCAGGTCTCATCGAGGGTTTCCGCTTTTGCGAGCCTTCCCAGCTCGTCCCGGATCTCATCGTCCACGCCCCACATGACATCCGAAGGGCCGGAGACCCCATACTTTGTCTTGAGCAGGGGGTAGATGAGGTCGCCCTTCCAGGAGTAGTGGGTGGCGGCGACTCGGACCGCGCCGAGCGCATCGCGCGCGGCGCCCTCGTCGCCGCCTTCCAGAGCCTTCCGTGCCCTGTCTATCCTGTTCTGAATCTCCTTGTTTTCATCCTTCAGGGTCCTGACCGGGTGGCC
>JAZASQ010000189.1:0-3255 GCA_036343235.1 Lachnospiraceae bacterium | reverse complement strand
CTGTTTTACGCAAACTTTGGAGGGCAATTGTTGTTCTACATGAATTTTCATTGGCGGACTTTTGTTTCAAACTGCGGTGCTGGACCCAGGTTGCCGGACCTCTTTGGGCTTATATCAAGTTTCAGGACAAATGTCCGCCAATCAATCCTGGGCCTTTGGGCCTATGGCTTGATATAAAACAAATGTCCGCCGATCTTGCCTGGGCCTTTGGGCCTATGGCTTGTTTTAGGACAAAAGTCCGCCAATCTTGCCTGATCCTCTGGGCCTATGGCTTGATATAAAACAAATGTCCGCCAGTCTTGCCTGGGCCTCTGGGCCTATGGCTTGTTTTAGGACAAATGTCCGCCAGTCTTGCCTGGGCCTTTGGGCTTATGGCTTGATATAAAACAAATGTCCGCCAATCAATCCTGGGCCTTTGGGCCTATGGCTTGATATAAAACAAATGTCCGCCAATCTTGCCCGGGCCTTTGGGCCTATGGCTTGATATAAAACATATGTCCGCCAGTCTTGCCTGGGCCTTTGGGCCTATGGCTTGATATAAGACAAATGTCCGCCAATCAATCCTGAACCTTTGGGTCTATGGCTTGTTTCAGGACAAATGTCCGCCAATCAATCCTGAACCTCTGGGACTATTTCAAAATTCACGACAAAAGTCCGCCAATCTTGCCTGGGTCTTTGGGCCTATGGCTTGATATAAAACAAATGTCCGCCAGTCTTGCCTGGGCCTTTGGGCCTATGGCTTGATATAAAACAAATGTCCGCCCCGCGGAACCCAACGCCCCGGGCTCCGCCGCCTACTGGTACAGCCCGCAGAAATTCCGGATGATCTGCCCGCCCACATCCGTCATGACGGACTCGGGGTGGAACTGCAGGCCGAAGAGCTTCTTGTCAGGGTCCTCCACAGCCATGACTTCCCCGATTTCGGAGACCGCTGTGACCTTGAGAGTGGGCGGAAGACTTGCCGCATCAGCAGCTAACGAGTGGTATCTTGCTGCAAAAAAAACGTCCGGAAGCCCGTTTAAGAGGACCGACTCGCCTTTCCTGTGCATTTCCTTCTTCTTCCCGTGCATGAGCTCGGAGGCGTAGATGATCTTTCCGCCGTAGGCTTCGCAGATGGCCTGGTGGCCGAGGCAGACACCCAGGATCGGATACTTGCCGCCCAGCTCTTTCACGACATCCTCGCAGATGCCCGCATTCCTGGGCCGGCCGGGGCCGGGGGAGAGGACGATGGCGTCCGGGTGCTTCGCATCGAGCTCGGAAACGGAAATTGCGTCGTTTCGATAAACAGTGATGTCCGGGTCCACGGAGCCTATGAGCTGGTAGAGGTTGTAGGAAAAACTGTCGTAGTTGTCAATAAGGACAATCATATTATTCTATTCCTCCTTCCGCGACAAGGGAGGCAGCAGAAGCGGCTTTGTCAATAAGGGCGATCATATTATTCTATACCTCCCTCTGCAGCCCGGCAGGCATCCACAACGGCAGCGGCCTTGTTCCGACACTCGTTCCACTCGTTTTCGGGGACGGAATCCGCCACAATGCCGGCTCCGGACTGGATCACGATCTGGCCCTTTTTCTTGTAGACCAGGCGGATGGCGATGCAGACGTCGAGGTTGCCGGCGAAGTCGATGTAGCCGATGGCCCCGCCGTAGAGGCCGCGCTTCCGGCCTTCCAGCTCCTGGATGATCTGGCAGGCCCGGAACTTGGGCGCTCCGGAAAGGGTGCCGGCCGGAAGGATGGAATCCACGCAGTTTATGGCGTCGTAGTCACTGCGAAGTCGCCCGGTGACTGTAGAACCAATGTGCATGACCCTCGAGAAGCGCTCGATTTCCATGTACTTCTCGACTTTGACTGTGCCGATCTCCGAAACCCGGCCGATGTCGTTCCGGCCCAGGTCGACAAGCATATTGTGCTCAGCCAGCTCCTTTTCGTCCGCCAGGAGTCCTTTTTCAATTTCCTTGTCCTCTTCAGGGGTCTTTCCCCGGGCCCGGGTACCGGCCAGGGGGAAGGTGAAGACCTTGCGGTCGTCGGAAACGTCAAGTCTCGCAAGGGTTTCCGGCGACGAAGCCGCCACTTCTATGTCCTCGGAGGACATGTAGATCATGTAAGGCGAGGGATTTGTGGCCCGCAGGACACGATAAGTGTCGAAAAGGGAGCCGGAGGCCTCCGCGGTCATGGGGTTCGAAAGGACCACCTGGAAGATGTCCCCCTCGCGAATGTAGTCCTTTGCCGCGTCCACCATGGCGCAGAACTGTACTTTATTCTTAAAAGGACGTATTTCCGTGTCTATGGAGAGGGGCGGGAAATATTTCTTCGCCCCGGACCGGAGGAGCTTTTCGATTTCTTCGATTCTCGAAACGGCCCCGTCGATGTCCCCGCCCAGGACCCCGCTGATGATGTAGATCTTCTGCTTATAGGTGTCGAAGGCGATGATGTCGTTGAAGAGCATGAGGTCGACGTCCTTGAAGTCCGTCCCCTCCTGGCTCGTGAGATCGAGATTGGGCTCGGCGTACTTGATGTAGTCGTAGGAGAAGTAGCCCACCAGCCCGCCGGTGAAAGGAGGCAGGTCATTAATAATAGGGCTCGTATACTCCGACAGAACTTTTCGTATGATGGAACCCGGGTGGGCGACCGGCCCCTCCTGAACCACGACTTCCCCGTCGTCCGTCTCCTTCGAGATTGTCAGATGCCCGTCCGTACAGGTGATGTCCATCTGGGGCTGAAAACCCAGGAAGGAGTAGCGGCCCCACCGCTCCTCCTGCTCAGCGCTTTCAAATAGAAAGCAGTGCTTGCTGGCGTTTCTCAGGATCCGCACGGTCTCCACAGGCGTGAAGGCGTCCGCAAATATCTCCTTCGCAATCGGAACCCGGCGGTATTTGCCGCTTGCGAGCAGGGCCTCGACCTCGTCCCGTGACGGAATCAGCTTTTCACTCATAATTTCAAATCCTGCCTTTCATCTTCTGCCGCAGGTGCAGATTTTTTCACAAATATTTTCAAAGCAGAGACAGCCTTTTGTATCAATGACTCCGTCATTGGACAGCTCACGTCCTTCGGACGTTTCGCTGTCTGCAGTCGCCAAATACAAAAAGGACCCATCCCTCGCAACACAAATACCGCACATAGTTCACAGTACTTATATTGCGAGGGACGAGTCCTTACGATGCATACGATGTAAGTGTGACCCGCGGTGCCACCCTGCTTTCAGGCCTTTGACAGCCTGCACTTGACGGGATACCTGCATATCCCCGGGAACTCACG
>JAZASQ010000188.1:0-3286 GCA_036343235.1 Lachnospiraceae bacterium | reverse complement strand
CGTATGCCCGTATTCCCGGTTGGCCGCCCGCTCGACCTTTCCGCCCAGCACCTGGCTCATGAGCTGGGCTCCGTAGCAGAGGCCGAGAACCGGGATTCCGAGTTCGAAAAGCTCCGGAGAGCAGGTAGCCGCCCCGGGCTCGTAGCAGGAATTGGGGCCGCCTGTCAGAATGATGCCGAGGGGCTTCATGGCCCGAATTTCCTCGAGGGGCGTCCGGTAGGAAAAAATCTCGCAGTAGACATGGGCTTCGCGGACCCGCCTTGCGACAAGCTGGTTGTACTGGCCGCCGAAGTCGATGACGATGACCTTCTCCCGCTTCATTTCAGATGCCATTCATTTTCCTTCCTTATGAATAATGTAAAACAGGACTCATTTCAAATGCGCCGGCAAAGACCACAAATACCGTCTTTTGCACAGCGCTTTCATTATAATGTAGCCCGGCCGAAAGTACAAATCAAAGAGACTAATATTTTCCCCGCCTGCCGCCGATAAATATTCTGTAGAAGAACCATGGCCGGATTGCGGTCATATAAGAAGGCTGATTCCATGAGCACATTCGCCGTCAAAACCACAACCTATCTCCGGAACCTCTATAACGGGAACCGGTCCTATGCCTACAAGAACAAGCGGACGGATACGAAGTCCACTACCCTTCAGCAGGCCGACCAGACCGCCCTGCGGAAGGGAATCCAGTCCCTTGCCGACTGGGACTATGACAATGACGAGAAGAATGAGGAAGAGGTCACGAAGGGCCGTTTCTATTCCACCCTCAAGGCCTTCACCGGAGCTTATAATTTCACGATTGATTCCGGCACAGCTTCTTCGAGCGACCATACCATCAAAAACGCCACGAAGCAGCTCAAAGCCCTGACGGACTCCTATTCCGACAAGCTCTCGGGCTATGGAATCACTGTGGACAAAAACGGCTACATGAGTCTTTCCGATTCCGCCGTCGACAATATTGATATCAAGAACTTCAAGTCCCTTTTCGGTTCTGACTCCGAATACATGAAGGAACTCACGGCTCTCTCAAAGAAGACGAGCCGGCGTATCGATACCTATGCATGAAATCAAAAGAATAAATCTGCCTGAGAACAGGGCCCGCACGAAAAATGTGCGGGCCCGTTTTTTATCTGTAAATCGTTTTTCTGCAAGTGTCTGCGCAGAAACACTCTTCACTCAAATATTAGTCATAAAAATCATTCGGTCTGGGAATTTGCGGACATGCCTTCATAGTCCTTTCCGGGCAGGATCGCGTTCAGTACGATTCCGAGGATGGCTGCAATGGCGAGAGACGTCAGGGTAATGGAAGCGCCGCCCGCCTGGAAGGTCAGGCCGTTACTGAAGCCGAGACCGGATACAAGGATGACGGCCGCAATGATGAGGTTTCTCGACTTCGTGAAGTCGACATGGTTCTCAACGACGTTCCGTACGCCGATGGCGGAAATCATTCCGTAGAGGATGAAGGAGACGCCGCCGATGATGGACGAAGGCAGAGAGCCGATGACTTCCGCGAATTTCGGAGAGAAGGAAAGGATGATGGCATAGACGGCCGCAATCCGGATGACCCGGGGGTCATAGACCTTCGAAAGCTCCAGGACGCCGGTGTTCTCTCCGTAGGTCGTGTTGGCAGGGCCGCCGATGGCGCCGGCCATGGCCGTTGCGAGACCGTCACCGATCAATGTCCGGTGCAGACCGGGATCTTCAATGAAATTGTTGCCGGTCGTGGCGGAAATGGCGGAGATATCGCCGATATGCTCCATCATGGTGGCCAGGGAAATGGGCGCCATGACAAGGATGGCCGTCAGGTCGAACTTGCACCACTGGAAGGGCTGAATGGCAATGGCCTTGGCCGATGCCACCTCGGCGAAATTCAGGATCGCGCTGCCGTCGGCATTTGTCATACCTGCCGCGTTGAAGATCAGGGCGAAGACATAGGAAATGACGACGCCCATGAGGATGGGGATGATCTTGAACATTCCCTTGCCCCAGATATTGAAGATGACGATGACCGCGAAGGCAATCAGGGCAAGGAGCCAGTTCGTGGACGCATTATTGACGGCGGAAGGGGCCAGGGACAGGCCGATGCAGATGATGATGGGGCCTGTAACGACGGGCGGCAGGAAGCGCATGACGCGGCGGACGCCGACGAGCCGGATAATGAGGGCCAGAACCAGGTACATGAGACCTGCGACCACGATGCCTCCGCAGGCATAGGGAAGCTTCTCTCCCATGGTCATGTCCTTATAGATGCCCGTGTCCAGGGAAGCGATGGTAGCAAAGCCCCCGAGGAAGGCGAAGGAAGAACCCAGGAAGGCAGGGACCTTGTTCTTCGTAATAAAATGAAAGAGAAGGGTTCCGGCTCCGGCACAGAAAAGTGTGACCTGGATGGAAAGTCCTTCTCCTTCGAAGTAATTATTCACCAATATGGGAACTAGAATAGTGGCGCCGAACATGGCAAACATGTGCTGTAAGCCAAGGACCAGCATCTTCGGCCAGCCTAAGGCTTTCGCGTCGCGAATCGGTTCATTGTTCATTTCATTTCCTCCGTGTCTAGAGCATGACTTTTTGCGACATATTATATACGCTGGAAGCGGAAAATGATAATTGAATTTTTATAAATAATTTATTAAATTTCAGAAAACTGCTCTGCCCCTTTTCGTTTCCTTCCGCAGCACACAACAGGGTCGGGACTTGTACGGATCATACATTATTCTTTTTGAGGAAGGCCAGGTACTCCTCTTCCGGCATGGGGCGGGCATAGTAGTAGCCCTGAATGTATTCGACACCCATATCGATGAAAATCTGTGCCTGCTCCTCCGTCTCGACGCCCTCGACCACGACCTTGGCCCCCGTGGTCTTGATGAAGTTCACTGTGTTTTCAATCATCTTCCGCTTTTTCGGCACCGTAATCTGGTCCACGAGACTCTTGTCAATCTTGATGATCATATAGGGAAAGCTCATGAGCCTCTGCAGGTTCGAATAGCCGGAGCCGTAGTCATCAAGCGAGAAGCCGCTGCCCATATTCGAGATTTCCTTCATAGTGGAAATGACGGCGTCATAGGCATACTCCGTCGCTGTCTCCGTGATTTCGAAATTCACCTGACCGGCCTTGATATTGTACTTCTCGAAGGCATCGTTGATGCGCTCGGCCAGGTCCCCCTGCAGGCACTGCAGAATGGAGAGATTGACTTCAATGAAGTCAACCCCCAGATCCTCCGGGCGCTCATCATGGATGAAGCGCATGACGTCGTTGATGACGAAGTCGCCGATTTTGATGATGGTT
>JAZASQ010000187.1:0-3305 GCA_036343235.1 Lachnospiraceae bacterium | reverse complement strand
ATGACTCAAAGCATGAAAAAAATTATATCTCTCTTTATCATCGTCCTCTTCGCCGGGAACCTCATTCTGGCTCCGGCCCTGACCGCCCGGGCGGAGGCCCCTTTTGACAGTTGGGATGTCTCCCTGAGCGGGACGGATGTGGTTTTCTTCATTACCGGCAGCATGGACAAGAATCAAGGCTGGTACGCCGGCAGGATTGAAGTGGCCGGGGCGAAAGAACCCCTCAATGCCATCCTCTTCAACAGCAACAACGACAAGGCCCTGGACGCCTGGTCCGGTGCCATCAACGGATCAAGCGTTGTGAAAACAGCAGAAGTAGACGGGAATATTATGTATTTTTCCGTGACGGTATCCGTGCCGACGGATTATTTCACCGGCGACACGGCGGAACTCTCCTTCAATGGAGAGACAAAGTCCCTGAGCCTGTCTTCCGGGACAGATACAAAAGGGAACGATTCGGAAACAAAGCCTTCGGAGGAATCTGGCAGCAATTCCGAATCGACAGGCGATTCAGAGGGGAAGACGGACCCGGCTGACGAAACAAAGAATTCGGAAGCTTCTGACGGGACCGGAGACAAGAAATCCACGGACGGGTCTGAAGACAAGAACTCTGACACGAAGACAGAAACTGAAACCGGCAAAGGCAATACGAAGACCCCGTTGACTCCAAATGTCTCCGGCCAGATCTCCATTGACGGGGAAAGCTATGACTGGGCAAATGTCTCTGCCCTTTCGTCTTCGAGCAATCTTATTTCCTCCTGGAAGGCAGCCCGGGATACGGACGGGGATGTCTATCTGATCTTTACCGGCCAGCAGAACACCCAGTGGGCAGCGGCTCCGCTGGCTTCCGAGCAGCTGACCATTACCCAGAACGGGAAAGCGGATACCTTCCTTCTCAGCACCCTGAACGGAAAACTGAACACCACGCCCGGTGTTACATTTGCCGAGCAGAAGAATGCCAGCCACAATTTCAGCGCGCCTTACAATATAGAAATTATGTTCCCGGCTTCCTACTTTGAGGACAGTGCCGCTGTGATTGAAGCAGCCGGGACGAGTGCCTCCATAGACAGCCTGCCGGTTCTGGACGGGACACCTGTTGAAGCGCCTGCACCGACAAAGTATGAAGGCATCACGATTGACGGGGACTTTACGGACTGGGCCCCGGTCGCAAAGTCGGCTGCTTCCGACCCGAACCAGGGACTGGAATCCGTGGCAGCAGTCTGGGACGGGGATTCCCTCTACATTTATATCAAGGAAGTGCAGGGCAGCCTGGGGGCTTACCATGCCGGCAGTCACAGCAACGGGAAGTTTGCCCTGACCACGGACTGCGGGTATACGCAGCTGATCCAGTTCAATTATGACGGGACCATTTCCAGCTCGATTTCAGGAATCAGTTCAAAGCATGTGGGTAGTGAGTGGGAGATAGCCATTCCTACTTCCGGCATCGCTTCTTATAAGCAGAGCGTCTCCTTCGGACTCTACCTGGCGGACCCCATGCTGAGCGGCATTACGAATATGAATTCGTCCTCTTCGGGCACGACCATCAAGAAGTTTTCCAATATCGTCTATGACGGAAATTTCTCTGACTGGACCTATTATCCCCATACCGTGATCGAATACGACACCCCCGGGACTCAGGAGACCATTGTCGACGGGGAGGGCGCCCTGTACTCGAGCGGGGACACCCTCTACGGACATGTCTATACTCAGATGGCAGACCATACCCAAGAGGGCGGCGGGGAATTCACCCAGGCCGTTACCTTCAATCTGAACGGAACGACTTTCTATCCCCGTTTCTTCATAGCGGACAGCAATGGGAATATAAAGACTTGGGATCCCAAGAATCTTCCTGCAGGAGACTACACCCTTTATATTGTGGATATTGCCAAGGGGTATGACGGGATTACGAATATCAGCCAGATGGACGGGTCCGACCCTTACGGGCGAAACATCTTAGGACAGATGAAGGTGTCCCTCTCCTCCGGACGGGATGAGTGTGAATTCTATCTCGACTATGAGGCCCTGGCTCAGCACTATAACTGCGACGCCACGGATTTTAAAGAAGTGACAGCCCAATTCGGACGGATCGGGCATGAAGAGCTGTATACCGCCGGGGCTTCGAGCGGGCCCTGGGGCGGGGTGCTCCTGTCCATTGGATCTGTCCTTGGCGTTTTCGCATTCCGCAGAAAGAAGAGGTTCGCAGCGGCATGAGTACGGAGATTACAAGCGGCAGCATCATTGCTGCCGCCATTATCGCTGTCATCTGGCTCATACTCCTGCGCATCACGAAAAAGGCGGCGCTGCCGGCATGGCACTTTGTGGCCGGCAGCGCCGGTCTTTTTGTGCTTATGATGCTCCTTGTGCGGCCTGTGGCCACCATGCCCCTGGCCCGGGCTGTCTGCGCCCTGGCCGGCCTCATCGGGCGGATCGGGAATACATTTACGGCCTATTTCAAGTTCAGCATCGTCTATATCCCGGTGGCGGACGGGGGGATGACCCTGCTCGTGGACCTGGAGTGCTCGGGCGTCATCGAGCTGATGGCATTTTTCTCCCTGCTTCTGTTTTTTAACGTGTATACAGCGGCAGAGAAGGCTGTTGTGGGAATCGCCTCCTTCTGCTACATCATGATTGCCAACGCCCTGCGGATCACCCTGATCTGCCTCATTGTCCACTTTTTCGGACAGGGAGCCTACGGGGTGGCCCATGCCTTCATCGGGCGGATCTTCTTCTATCTTTTGAGCATCTACCTCTATTTCATGGTATTTACAAAGCCGCAGGTCATCAAGATGCGGATCGGAAGCTTTACATATGACCGTAGTAAGTCGGATTCTTAATTCTTTTGTCTTCTGGGGGGCCTGGATTATCATCCCGGTCCTCATGGAGATTCTGCCGGCCTTAGGCAGCCTGTTTCTGCTGGCTGCCCGGCGGAGGAAGGTACATAAGAAGGGGGAGATTACCTATTTTCCGGAGATTTCCATTCTGGTGCCGGTCTATAATTCCCAGGATACGCTCTTCCGCTGCATAGAGTCCATCAACGGCAGTACGTACCCGAATGATGCCATCCGCATCTTCCTCGTGAACAATCAGGGGACCGACGATTCCTTCTCGGTTTTTGCCAGGTGTCAGGAGCTGTTTCCCGACCTGCGCATGCAGTGGCTGAGCACGGAGCAGGGGAAGTCCCGGGCCCTGAATGCCGCCCTTTATAATTCCCAGGGCAAGTACATCATCAATATCGATTCCGACGGCCAGCTCGAAGAGCATGCCCTGTATAATGTCATCCGGAAATTCGAGGCGGATGAGGAATT
>JAZASQ010000186.1:0-3343 GCA_036343235.1 Lachnospiraceae bacterium | reverse complement strand
TGCGGGGATATCTATATTAATATTTTTCAGGACGGGTTCCTCATACTTGTCGAAGTACGAAAACTCCACGTTCTTGAATGAGACACTGCCGTCTTCCACTTCCATCAGGGGTTTGTCCGGGTTCTTGATATCCGGTTCCTCGTCGAGGACTTCGACGATTCGCTTGGCCGAAGCCGTGGACATCAGGATCATGACGATGACCATGGCAAACATCATGAGGGACATGAGGATGTTCATGCAGTAGGTAAGCATGGACATGAGGTTTCCGGTCGTAAGCTCGCTGCCGCCGGAGAGGACGATCATCCGGGCGCCGAACCATGAAATAGCCAGAATGCAGGCATAGACCGCCGCCTGCATGATGGGCATGGCGACCACCATGAGCTTCTCGGCCTTGATAAACATGTGGTAGAGGTTCTCATTGGCCTTGTGGAAGCGCTTCTTCTCGTAGTCTTCCTTGACGTAGGCCTTGACTACCCGGATGCCGGAGACATTCTCCCCGACCGAGGCGTTCAGGTCATCGTACTTTTTGAAGACCTCGTTGAAAATCCGCTGGGCCGCGCCGGACATGAAAAAGATGAATATCGCGATGACGATGACCGCGAAAAGATAGACCATCGACAGCCTCGGGGAGATGGACAGGGACAGGACCATGGCCACGATCAGGGAGGCCGGGGCCCGCATGCCCATGCGGATCAGCATCTGGAAAGCGTTCTGCAGGTTCGTGACGTCGGTCGTCAGCCTTGTAATCAGGGACGCCGACGAGAACTTGTCGATATTCTTGAAGGAATACTTCTGGATTGACTCGAACTCGGCCTGGCGCAGGTTCTTCGCAAAGCCCGTCGAAGCCGAAGCCCCGTACTTGCCGCCCATGACCCCGAAAAAGAGGCCGGCTCCGGCGCAGCAAGCCATGATGATTCCGACCTTCACTATCGTATCCATATCCCGGCCGTAAACTCCGTCGTCGATGATCCGGGCCATCAGCAGGGGGATGATCATTTCGACCACGACCTCACCCAGCATGAAGATAGGGGTCAGGATCGTGTCCTTCCAGAAGCCCCGGATGTAGCCGGCCAGTTTTTTCATAATTGCCATTGAGAATAATATCCTTCCTATGTTTCGTCTGCTGCCCGAAAAAATCCGGACAGAGCCCGCAGATTGTGGTATTATAACACATTGTCCGCCGGACATAGCCGAGTTTACAGACTTTTCATATTTTAGGAATCTACAAACAGAAGGGATTGTAATGGGAGAACGTTTAACAAAAAAGGATGTGGAAAAAATCCAGGCCGAAATTGACGACCGGAAGTTCAACAAGCGCCCCGAGCTCATCGCGGAAGTGAAGGAAACCCGGGCCCAGGGGGACCTGTCCGAGAACTTCGAATACCACGAGGCCAAGGGGGCCAAGAACCGGAACGAGTCCCGCATCCGCTACCTCGAGAACATGCTGAAAAACGCCACCATCATCGACGACACTTCAGTCGAAGGAAAAGTCGGCATGGACGATACGGTCACCCTCTACTTCCCCGAGGACGACCTGACCGAGGATTATAAGCTGGTCACCAGTATCCGGGCCAACTCCCTCGAAAACCGCATCTCCATTGAAAGCCCGGTGGGCAAGGCCATCCGGGGCCACAGTGTCGGCGATACCTGCACGGTCCACGTCAATGACTCCGTCTCCTACGACGTGGTCATCAAAGAAATCAAACAGGGTGGGTCGGAAGACGAGGCCATCCGCTCCTTCTGAAAATATTCTTCCTTCGCGGAACAAAGCGGCACAGGCTGTGAGAGCCCGCGCCGCTTATATTATTCTCATATCTCTTCAGGAGCCTACTGCTTGCCCTTCTGGGCCCGTTCCCGCATGATTTTCCGCTGCTCGTAGACCGCATTCAGAAGCGTCTCCTCGGTCTTCGAATCCATGAGGCTGCCCATCTCTTTCATCAGGGCCCCCTTGTCGTTCTTCAGCCGGCGGATTTCGTTCTCGTGCTCCTCAATCTGCTTGTCCAGCTTTTCAATTTCCATCCGGATGTCGTCCACCCGGTCTCTGTTTGACAGATTGTTGTCTACCTGCATTGGTTCACCTTGCCATTACTATTCTTCCACGGGCGCCTTCAGCTTCTCGTCGTAGCCGTGGGCCTCGTTCAGCATCATGTCCTTGACCTTCATGAGCCGCACCTGGGTCGAGCGCTCGTTCTCGTCCAGCTTCATCGTGATGTAGCGGATGCCCTCCTGTGTCTCAGGAATAATGACATGCTCCAGAGCGTTGACACGGCGTCTCGTCTTCTCAATCTCCGCGCTCATCAGCTGACAGGACTTTTCGACCTCGGCCAGCTTCAGCATGTCCTTGAAGACCTCGGAAAGCGAAGATACCGCCCCGTCCAGATCGCTCGACGTGAAAGCGAAGCCGTAGGAGTACATGTCGTTTTCGTCCGGGGTTCTCGTCTCATAGTCGAAAACCGGGATGTCGACGGACATGACGTTTTTCGTGCTTTTCTTCAGGTATACTTCCTGCTTGGGCGCCATCAGGGCTTCGGACAGGGTCTGCTCGTCCATGCCGGACCGGGCCAGGACAAATTCCCGGTTCGCGTCGGCCAGGCCTTTTTCAACCTTCTTTCGAAGCTCCATGTCTTCCCGCACCAGGTCCAGGAACTGGCGCATGAGCTCGTCCCGCTTGTCCTTGAGGAGGCGGTGGCCCTTGACGGCCGTCGCCAGCTTCTTCTTCAGGCGGGTCAGCTCCATCCGGGTGGGATTTACGTTTACAGATGCCATAGGTTATATCCTTTCGGCATTCAGTACACGGTTACAAACCGGGGACAGGCACCTTCGCCACGCAAATGCGCGGCGTAGGGAGCCAGTCCCCTTATTGGCAGTCCCCATGTACCTCTCAATCCTTCTTTTCGTAATATTCGTCCAGCATCGCATCGGGGATACGTTTCAATTCCGACCGAGGAAGCAGGCGGAGCAGATCCCAGCCGATTTCGAGGGTTTCCTCGATGCTGCGGTCTGTGTCGTAGCCCTGGGAAACGTAGCGCTTCTCGAACTCGTCAGCAAACTTCGCATAGAGGAGGTCGGTCTCGGTAAGAGCGGCCTCGCCGAGGATGACCATGAGTTCCTTGGCGTCCTTGCCTCGTGCGTATGCGGCAAAGAGCTGGTTCATGGTGGCAGCGTGGTCCTTCCGGGTCTTGCCCTCGCCGATACCCTTGTCCTTCAGACGGGACAGGGAAGGCAGAACGTCAACAGGCGGCTGGATGCCCTTCTGGTAAAGCTCACGGGACAGGATGATCTGGCCCTCTGTGATGTAGCCTGTCAGGTCGGGGATGGGGTGGGTCTTGTCATCCTCGGGCAT
>JAZASQ010000185.1:0-3380 GCA_036343235.1 Lachnospiraceae bacterium | reverse complement strand
GTAAGCGTCAAATAGTTGTTGTCTGTTTCTAGCCCCCTGTCTCTGATAGAATCAATTGACCAATGATTCTATCAATGGAGGCAGGGAGATGTTAAAGAAAACGAAGGAATTCCGCCTTGCGGAGTGGAAAAAGATCCTGGCCGAAGCCAATACGAGCGGCATGAGCAAACGTGCCTGGTGTAAGGCCAACGGGATCTCCGAACGTCAACTCTATTACTGGCAGCATCGTATCTGGCAGACTGAAAGCACCGGGCATCACCTGTCCGGGAAACAGGAGCTCTCAGTAAGCAACTCCGGATCCCTGCCAGATAACAGGTTTGTAGAGGTGGATCTCCAGTCAGTCGGAGATATGGCAGACTCTTCAGCTTACCGCCAGACGGGACCAGGTCTTGTCCTTCAATGCAGTGACTGCAGAATCTTTATCACAGAAGGGGTAAGTGAATCCACTCTTTCCACAGTCCTGAGGGCCGTGAGAAATGCTTAAGGAAGCTTCCGGTATCAAAAAGATCATACTTCGGTGCGGTCGGACGGACCTTCGCAAGGGGATCGATGGACTGAAGTCCATCGTCAGCCTTCACTACGGACTGGACCCCATGGAAGAAGGCACGCTTTTTCTCTTCTGCGGCACACGGGCCGACAGATTTAAAGGACTTTTGTGGGAAGGTGACGGTTTTGTACTCATTTATAAACGCCTTTCCTTTGACGGCCGTTTCCAGTGGCCAAGGGATTCCGCTGAAGCACGTGACATAACGCCGGAGCAGTACCGTCTCCTGATGAGCGGATTTACATTGGAAGGAACTGTCAGACGCAGTCCCAAAACGGGAAAGTCCGGCAGAAAACACAAGTGACAACGGAGAGGATCTCCAGGGTTATCCCCCTCAGAGCGTGACATATATCTAAAAATAAATGTCACTTTACTATTGCATAATTCTCCAACAAGTGATATAATAGAGATAGTTAAAATGTCACACGGAGGTGAATTATGGCGATCATCAAACAGTACCACAAAGATACAGATACTACTTATGTCTATGAGTCAACGAGTTACTGGGACGCGGAAAAGGGGCAGTCCCGCTCAAAGCGCAGGGTGATCGGGAAACTCGATCCGGAGACAGGAGAGATCATCCCGACCGGAAAGCGCGGAAGGAAGAAAAAGGATCCGGACCAGGATGTCCGGCAGGACCAGGCCCTGTCTGCACTGACAGCACAGATCAGCGACCTGCAGCAGCGCATCCTGGAAAAGGAAGCCGTTATCAGCAGCCAGAATGCCGAGATCCGTTCCCTCAGGGAACAGAACGGCAGGCTCCAGAGGATCATCCACAAAGTACAGATGCTCTGTGCGGACGAGAGTCCGGCACAGGGCTGATCGTGCTGTAAGGGAGGATGCTGCCGTGACTGCTGATGAAGTCCTGTTCCGTGAGGAGCTGCAGACAAAAAGCCGTGAAGAGCTCATAGAGACTGCCTGCCGCCTCATGGGGGAACTGCGCGCCGCGCAGATCCGTCTGGAGGAAACATCGCGCGGGATCACGGAGATGTCACTCCAGTTCAGCCAGATGCAGGATACCGTCAGGGGTCTGGAATCAGAGAACCGTTTCCTGAAAGAGGAAAACGGGCGTCTGACTGCAAAGTCCACCCTCAGGACAAAGGATGTCTTCGGACGCAGCACTGAGAAGGCGGATGACATCCTGAGATCATGTCTCCAGGGCTGCCCGGATGATCCGCTGGATGAAGACGCATCCGACGGGAAAAAGGACAGCTCCAGAGGGGATGGGA
The DNA here is from genome assembly GCA_036343235.1 of Lachnospiraceae bacterium. Lineage (GTDB taxonomy): Bacteria > Bacillota > Clostridia > Lachnospirales > Lachnospiraceae > RUG306. Next base: position 1,607 of record JAZASQ010000185.1, on the reverse strand, counting down.
CAGAGGATGCACACGGCAGGTCTTCCTGTCCTGGCAGAAAGAATGGGACCGGTAAAAAGAAGGGCACCCGTTCCGCAAACTTTTCCAGTCTTCCGCACGTGAAAGAGTTTGAACTGAACATTGAGGAACTCAATGAGACCTACGGCGAGGGAAACTGGCGCATTGCGTTCTGGCGGTGCCGCCGGACCATAGAGAGCCAGAAGACCGTCCGTTATGTCAGGGAAGCTTATGCCCCGGTCATTTCCATCGGGCTGGAACATATGCTGAAGTCTGTCCCCCACCGGAACGTGCTGCTCGGGAACAGCTATGTGTCCCCGTCCCTGCTCGCGGAGATCCTCTATAATAAGTTCTGCCTCTCTCTCCCTTTCTACCGGCAGTCACAGGACATGGCCAGAGAAGGTGTGATCATATCCAGGCAGACCATGTCCAACTGGTGCGTAAATCTCAGCCTCGGCCTTCTGGCCCCGGTATATGACTTTCTGTCAGCCCTGAATAAAAGCCAGCCATACCATCAGTGCGATGAAACGACCCTTACCGTCATCCGGGACGGCCGGAGCGCAGGGACTGTAAGCTACATCTGGGCACATGTCACAAGCGAGCTGTCGGAAGAAAGGAAGATCTTCATCTACTGCTATGAGATGACCCGCCACACGGACCATCTCCGTTCCTACTATTCCAAAGACCAGGGGAAACGCTTCATCTCATGCGATGCGTATACTTCGTATCATACCTATGAAAAGGAGATGGATGGATCGGTCATCATCAGTGGCTGCTTCATGCATGCGAGACGGCGGTTTGCAAATGCCCTTCAGGTCGTCGATATCAGTGAGATGACTGAAGAGGCTGTGAACAGCCTTCCTGAAACCAGGGCGATACAGCTGATCGCAGAGACCTATATGCAGGAAAACCCGCTGAAAGGATTGTCGCCGGATGAACGGCATCTGCGCCGCCAGTCTGACGTACGTCCGAAAGTGGACGCATACTTCGACTTTATACACAGTTTCGATCTCGAGGATCCTTCTCTCTCCGCCACATTCAGGGACGCGGTCAGCTACTCGGTCAACCAGGAGACTTATCTCCGGCAGTTTCTTGAAGACCCGCATATCCCCATCGACAACGGATTCTGTGAACGCAGCTTCAAAAATCTGTGCGTGGGGCGCCGCAACTGGCTGTTCTGCAACACACCGGACGGAGCCCAAGCCACGGTCATCGTGTATTCCCTGATCGAGACAGCAAAAGCCAATGGCGCCAATCCTTACTACTACCTGAAGTACCTTCTGGAAGAAATGCCAAAACACATGGAGGAAAAAGGGCGCAGCTTTCTGGAGGACATGGTGCCCTGGTGCGATAGCTACCGGAAATACGAAGAAGCACAGATCCGCCTGATCTCCGCCAGATCAGTTGGCGGGGATCAGGAAAAGCCTCTTACGCCAAAACGTGTGAAAAGGCGGGTATCCTGATCCGCCATTAAGTGAAGGCTTTGACAGAGTCTACAAAAAATGATGACATTTTTTGTAGACTCTGAATGTGGCGATACGATCTGTCAGAAATGATCGGCAAGATCATCTCTGACAGGAAAATCTAGACACTAACTATTTGACGCTTAC
>JAZASQ010000184.1:0-3398 GCA_036343235.1 Lachnospiraceae bacterium | reverse complement strand
CAGCCTGTCGGCGACGTTGCTCTCTCTGGCATACCGCCGCGCCGCTTCCCGCCGTTCCTCGCTGTATGGGGCGGTCAGACGGAAAGAGAAGCGGCCTTTCTCAATGTCAAACTCCATGCAGCCCGTTTCCGGGTCTGCGTCGGTCTGGCGGCACACATCGGGGTGCTGCTCGGCATAGGCGGCAAGCCGCTTCTTCAAGTCGGTGTTGTGGGTACGGATATGGATCAACGGGTCTTTCTCATCAAACCAGATGTCTGTGATCTTTTTTTGCTTGGGAAGCCCTGTTCGCATAAACTCTCCTTTCTGCGCCCTCGTTTGGAGAGAGGGGCATTTTTGAGGGAATTTTCCCGGCTCTTGACTTGGGGAAAATGGGGATTTTCAAATAGAAACCGCCCCGGCGAACCATTCTTCGTCCGGGCGGTTCCTATCGCGTGATTTTCGTTTTTTCCGGCTCTTGACCGTCCTGCAAGCTGTCGGCAAGTATCACTTTGAGCAGCTTGTCGCGGAATGTTTCTGTGCCGCTGTGGTTGAAAAACAACTCCGCAACGATGGTCTGTCCGTCCCTCTGTGTCGTGATAACACTGTCGGGGGATTGAGGTGTCCCGTTCTGTTCTGCCATAGGCGGCTCCTTTCTCTGGGTGCAAAAGAGGGATTTCCCGTAGCCCGGAAAATCCCTCTTGGTTGTCAGTATTCGGTTTTACTGTGCGGGTGCTGCGGCGGCTTCCTGTGCCTTTTTCTTTGCCCGGTATTCCCGTGCTTTCATGCGGTCATACTCCCGTCGCTTTTCAAGGTTACGCGCCCGGTACTCCCTTGAATACTGCCGGTGGTAGGCGCGGCTCTTTTCCTTTTTGGCTTCTTCGATTTCCTCCCGCATTTGCCGGATTTCCTGCTCCGTTGGCTCTGTAAGCTGTGTCACTTCGTTCTCAAATTTGCCGATATAGTTGAAATATATCCCGATGTGCTGAATGGCTTGTTTTGCCCTTTTCTTGTCGCGCTCATGCACTTCAATCCGGCTGATAAACTCGTTGAGAATGGCGGGGGTCAGGTCGGTAAAGGCAGCGTAGCGTTCCGTCAGCTTCAAAAACTTCTGCGCCCGTCCGCCCGCGTTCTCAAAAGCGGATAGCTGCTCTTGCAGCTCGGCAAGCTCCGCTTTCAGCGCATAGTATTCTTCTGAATACTTCTGCGACATTTGCTCATAGCGGTCTTGCGGGATCGTGCCGAGGGCGTTGTCCTCATAGAGCTTGTTCAGCACCTTGTCAATCTGTTCAAGGCGCGTCGTGATTTGCGGGATACGCTTCTGCTGTTTCTTGGTCTTGTCGGTCTGCTGCATGGCAAGGTTCTTTTTCACTAAGGCTTCAAATTCCGCCCAGTTGCTGATAGAATAGTCCTCGATTTTCTTCAGCACTTCCGCGATGGTCTGCATGAGCAAATCCGCGTCAATGATGTGCGGGGAATTGCATTTGGGGTTTTTGGCTTTTCCCTTGTGGTACTCGCTGCAATAGGCAACATGACGCTTGCCGCCATTCCGATAATCTATGCGAATGTGCATTTTCGCACCGCAATCCTTACAGAAAAGCAAGCCCGACAAAGGGTGGATTTCCCCGTCCCCGTTGGGGCGTTTGACGGGCGCATTTTCCAAAATCCGCTGTACGGTTTCAAAGTCGGTGCGGTCAATAATCGGCTCATGCACATTTTCGGTTATCTGCCATTGGCTCCGGTCTACATAGTGGTTCCGCTTGTCGCGGAAGTGCTTTGTGGTCTTGAAGTTGACAACATCACCGCAATACTCCTGCCGTGTGAGGATATGGGTCAGGGTGGCTTTGTTCCACTTATAGCGGTTGGCCTCATTGAGCGCCCTGTTTTTACAGGTTCCCCGCCCGCGCTCTTTCATGTAGAATGTGGGCGTTGGGATTTGCGCCTGCGTGAGATATACGGCAATTTGGTTTCGGTTTTTTCCGTCCAGAAACAGGCGAAAAATCAAACGAACAACTCCGGCGGCTTCCTCGTCGATAATCCAAAAATCCTTGTTGTCCGGGGATTTGACATAGCCATAGGGGGCTTCGGTGGCAATCGGCTTTCCACTCATGCCCTTCGTCTTAATGCCGGTCTTTACTTTCTTGCTGATGTCCTTTGCGTACCACTCCGACATGATGTTGATAAAGGGCGCAAACTCCAATGTATCGGGCTTTTCGCTGTCTATCCCGTTGTTGACTGCGATAAAGCGCACATTGTTCCGTCTGAATATCTCCATCGCATTGCCGACTTGGAGATAGTCACGCCCCCAGCGTGTCAGGTCTTTCATAATGCAGACACCGATTTTCCCGTTCTCTACATCGTCCATCATGCGGGAGTAGGCAGAACGGTCAAAAAATCTGCCGCTTTCGTCATCGTCAATGTAGTGCCGGATATTGGTTAAGTGCTGCCCTCTGGCGTAGTTCTCCAAAAAGATTTTTTGGTTCTGTATCGAGTTACTCTCACCGCCGTCCCTGTCCTCGTCGCCCACGGAAAGGCGGGAGTAAAGGGCTGTAATTTTACTATAATCAGTCATGTGCATAACCTCCTGTGCGTCCATATAGGCTTCCTTTACACTTAAAATTATGCACTCCAGCGGGCAGATCCGTATACCTCGTTGTGCCGGTAATGTTTGGCATTTTTACCCCGGAGGTAGACTGCAAGACGCAGCCCACCTCCGCAGATCGTTCCTACCAGCAGGTCCAGAGGATGCAGACTCGGGAGGGGATTCCCGAAGGCTACACCAACCACGCTGAAGAAACTCAGCATCTTTTTCCCCATATCAGCGCCTGCCGCAAGCCGCCAGGCCTCGCCAAGATTGGTACAGACAAGGCCAACGATAATATACGGAAGGAGCCTGATCAGGGTTTTCTTTATCTTCGTACTGTTCATCGGTCAAGCTCCCTCTTTTTATCACGGTTCACGACTTTGCCGGGCAGCTCCGCAATCTTCGCGGCAATAGTCCGCAGCTGCTTCAGGACGCTCGGACGCTTCTCCCGGTTCAGGGCTTTTACGGAATACTCATTGAAAGCTGCCGTCAGGGCATCCGCATCTTTGACCTTAAAAAAGACCAGGTATTTCGGCGGATCCACGGAGGCATCTTTCCGGATGGCGTAGTCCACACCGTATTTCCTGGCGACACTCTCAAAGCCCCGCAGATCTGTTTTTGCGATATCGATACTGGAAACGCCCTGTTTCTGGCCGATCAGTTCCTGCACGGACTGTTTTCCGGAAGGAACCTCATTCTTTTTCAGGTCCTTTACCAGTTTCCTGTGCCGGAGGTACATCATCCCCGCATGGACGATCGTCCGCATCGACAGCTTCGTCGTGCTGATCGCCAGGTTCACAGTCCTGCTTTCCACTTCCTCCTGCATCGGCCATCACCT
>JAZASQ010000183.1:0-3423 GCA_036343235.1 Lachnospiraceae bacterium | reverse complement strand
TAAAGATTTCGGGGGGGGTCGTGCCGATATTCTACGTGTAGGAGCAGAGGATTTTCTGCCATCCGGAAGGCGGAAGGTCCGAAGCACCCCTGGAACGGTTTCCGGGGGGCCTCCGAAGTTTTCTCTTGCCGGGTCCGGCAGAGGGAACCAGGGAGGCAGCAGACAATAGCTGTTCAGTTCCCGCAGTCAAAGGCTTTCAGTTTTTTTTATGCGGGAGTCCGGGACGTATTCATTCCGGGCGGCAATCAAATAGGGCATCGAATTTTTTTAGAGCTCAGGCTGGTCAGTCCATGCTGGCTCAGGCAAATCAGTCCACCCAGGGCGTTCTTTCCCTCCTCGGCTGATAGGTGCCATAAGTCAAAACTTCATAAGCATGTTGTACAAAGAGGCGGGGCAAAAAGGCCCCGCCTCTTACTATGCCGTCCCCGGTGAGGGAGCATTGTTATAAAAACTGTTTTAAGGACTCATGATTTTTCCGGGAGGAGGAAAGTGTGCCGCTAATTCAGCCTTCCTCTTCCGGATAGGTCAGACCCCACTGTTTCCGGAAGTCCGTCATGAGCTTCATGACATCTACCGTGTAGTCGATATGCAGGCGGGAGGTATCGCCGTTTACGGCAGCCTCCATATCTGAGAGCTCATACCAGAGGGCGTCGTCTGTGGAGCCTTCGGCGATGACGGTCTTTTCTCCGGTGACAGCATCTGTGAAGATAGCCTCCTGGGCCCTCGGGTATTCCATTACTTCTATATAGCCTTTCTCACAGGAAACCATGCCTCGTTTAGGCTGTTTTGAGTGCATGGAAAGCATGACGGTAGCGAGTTGCCCTGCATTATTCTGAAGGAGCATGGAAGCCTCCTCGTCGACCCCGGTGGGGGCTTTCTTTAGCATGGACTGCATGTCCGTCGGTGTCCCTTCAAAGAACCAGCGGATGAATGAGAGGGCGTAGACTCCGATATCCAGCATGGCTCCACCGGCCAGAGAGCGGTTGAAGAAGCGGTTCTTCATGTCGTAGGCCTTGGAGGAGCCGAAATTCATCGTGATGAGGTTGACGCGGCCGAACTCGCTGGCCGAGAGGCGCTTTGCAAGCTCCGTGTAGAGGGGCATGTGATAAATGGTCTGAGCTTCTGCGATGAGGGTTCCCTTTTCTTTTGCCAGGGCCAGACATTCAGAAAGCTCGTCGGAATTCAGTGTGATGGACTTTTCCACGAGCAGGTGCTTGCCGCCGGCTATGGCCTTCTTCATGAAGCCATAGTGGGTGTTATGCGGCGTCGTGATATAGATGATATCGACGTTCGGGTCCGTAAACATATCGTCCGGGTCATCGTAGACCTTTTCAATCCCGTACTTTTCTGCGAAGGTCACAGCCTTTTCATGGGTCCGGTTGCCGACAGCGTATATTTTTTTACCGTGCTTTTTCAGGGCCTCTGCCATCTGGTTTGCAATGACGCCGACGCCGAGGACGGCCCAGTTCAGGCTTTCTTTCATATCTGTTTCCTATCCTTTATGTTCATGCACTCGAAGCAGGACTTTATGTTCATGCACTCGAAGCAGGACTGCCTTTCCGGGTATATCTCAGATTCTATGCAAAATGCAGCGTCCGCATTCATCGTGCAGCGTGATGCTTTTCCTTGTCGGCGTACATGGCCTTGTCCAGGGCCTTCAGATAGGCGTCCGGATTGCCTCCGGTCTCCGGAGTCCACAGGACGCCGCCGAGGGAAAGCTCCAGGGAATATGGCCGGTCCCTGTGCTTTGCGTTTTCTGCGGATATGGCCTTGCGCACACGGGAGAGCTCTTCCTCCATATCCTCTGAGCTTTCCGCCGGAAAGAGGAGCATGAATTCATCTCCCCCATAGCGGCTGACAACGCCCTTCTTGGGAACAGCTGTCTTCAGGGCCCGGGCGACCTCCTGCAGGGCAGCGTCTCCGGCACTGTGGCCGTAGCGGTCGTTGATGGTCTTGAAGTAGTCGACATCGGCCATGATGGCGCCGAAGGGTTTGCGGATGGATATCTTCTGCTGCAGGACGCTTTCAAACATTCGACGGGATAAGGTCCCGGTCAGGAAGTCCTGGTCGGCGTCCTTGAACTGGACCTGCATATAGAGAAGCAGCAGGGCCATGGTGGTTCCCGCGTACTCGAACTGGATGCCCTTGAAGGCAATCTGCATGAAACCGCCGATCAGGACGAAAAGGGGAAAGCAGTAGAAAGCAGGGCGGTAAGCCGGATTGATCTGCTTATGGCGCATGGCGATATAGACTTCCACGCCTACGCAGAACAGGAGGTTTCCAATTCCTCGGGGCAGGAAAAGGGGGCCTCTCGTATAGACATCATCCGGGAAGGAATAGAACCAGCCGGTATTGGCAATCTGGGCGATTGTGACGACGATGATATTGATAATGGAGTAGAACACGAGGAGATTCCGGAGGATGGAATCCCGCAGCCGCCGGTCTCCGTCAATCCAGGATTCTATGTAGCGGACAGCAAAGTAGTAGCCGACGGAGTCGAAGGCGAAGATGAAGTAGGTGCCGAAGAAGGCCCAGAATTTCGTATATCCGGTGTGGGGAAGCCGGCCCAAGGTGTCTGCAATGAGAAGGCCCATGACCATGAGCAGGAGCTGAGTGTAGGTCACGGCGTGGGTATTCATATGGCGTCCGGGAGTCCGGTTCACAAAGAGGAGCAGAAGAAGTATGGCAAAAGTATAGCCATTTGTGACGACCCAGCTTTCAAGATCCATTCTTACACCTCCATCCTTTTTTTGACCGTTATCATATTATACATGTAAACTTTGTCGGCTGAAAAGTCTGCATTTGTAAAATTACATATATTTTACAGGTTGCGGGGAAAAGATAATAACCCATTTGGAAAATAGGAAAATGATTTGACAGATTCCGTAAAATTGCTATACTTCCGTTTATAAATGCTTTATAAATTCTCCGGGAAGAACCCCGGAAGGAAGCTTTCAGGCAGCATTGCCGCGAATGAAAGGAGAAGAGATTCATGAAAAAGAAATTCGGAATCCGGGAAGTCGTTGCCATCGGCATCGGAACGGCTCTTTTTGTCGTGCTGACAGAGGTACAGATTCCCCTGGTCATTGTGCCGAACACATCCCTGCAGCCCCGGATGGCAGTTCTGGCTTTCCTTTCTGCCATCTTCGGACCCATTGTCGGTGCGGTCATCGGTCTTCTCGGCCATGCTCTCGGTGACGCCCTCTTTTACGGCAGTGTATGGTGGAGTTGGGTATTCCCTGAGGCGGTTGTCGGCATTGCCATCGGAGTATTCGCAAAGAAGTTTGCCGTCCGGGAAGGCGGTTTTGACGGCAAGAACGTTGCTTTCTTCAATATCGTTCAGATTGTTGCCAATGCTGTTGCCTGGATCATTGTCGCTCCGGTTTTGGATATCCTCGTTTATGCGGAGCCGGCCAACAAGGT
>JAZASQ010000182.1:0-3429 GCA_036343235.1 Lachnospiraceae bacterium | reverse complement strand
CCATGCTGAGGAGACCTTAGTCACGGGAAGACAGTTCGACAAAACTTTTTCCAGGACGATGCGGAAAATGTGGGTGCAGTTCGCTAAGACCGGCAATCCCTCTCTTTCTGCTGACATTTCGCCTGATGGCAAAGCTAAGGAATGGCCGCTTTATGACCTTACGGATAAGTACGTGATGGTCTTTGACGAGTTCGACATCCGTGCTGAGAAGGAGTCCGCCATGAGTATCGTGGATTGGGACAGAACCTACTTCATGACCAGGTACTACGTCCGTTAAAGAGAAGTAAAGAAAGTCAATTAACATATTATGGGGCAGTTCGGAAGATTTCGGACTGCCCTATTAAGACAGATACTTAGGATGCAGGAGCGAATCACGCATCCCAGCAAACAAAAAAAGGAGGAAACGAATAAAATGAACGAAACAGGTAAGCTTTCAGGCGGAAACAGTGCGGATCTCGTTGTCTATGGCAAGATATTTACTTCCGAGAATCAGACAGTGGAAGCATTTGCCGTAAAGGACGGCAGGTATGTCTATGTAGGTGACAGAAAGGGAGCCAAGGCATTTATTGAAGAAGGAAGGACTGAAGTTATCGATCATACCGGCAAGGGTCTTGTGATGCCTTCCTGCGGCAACGGTCATGCACATTATTTTACGGGTCATGCCATGCCTATGGTCGGAACGGTCGTTGGCGGACAGGATGATGTGGATAAGTTTCTTAAGGAGATTGTTCCCGCCGCTGTGGAGAAGGCAAAGGCCAACGGGATAAAGACTGTATTCGGTTTCGGCTGGAATTATCATACCTTTTCTAAGAATATGCCCACCCGTCAGCAGTTGGACGCCATAAGCACTGATATTCCAATCTACTTTGCCGATGAGGAAGGCCATAAGGGACTGGTGAACACCATTGCCCTGGTTAACGCAGGGATCATGAAGGAAGACGGCACAGTATTAAAGACTGAGATCCGCGGAGGCGAGATAGAAATAGGTCCCGATGGTACACCCACCGGTTTCCTCAAGGAACAGGCAGGAACCTATGTGCGTTCCTTCCTTGACAATGACAGGCTTTTCTCGGTAGATGTTGCAAAAGCAACTATAAAGACGATCCAGGATCAGATGCTGTCAGAGGGATACACGATGTATATGGACGGATGGTCTCAATATTTCTATAACGACCATTTCTATCAGGCTGCGAGACAGGTGGACGAGGCCGGTGATATGAACTTTATATTGGGCTTAAGTTACGAGATTGAAAGCTGGATGAACGTTGATAAGACCCTTGCCGAAGCAGATGCCGTCAGAAAATACGCTACCAATCACGTATTAACGAACTGGATCAAGCTCTTTATGGACGGCACGGTTGAAGGCGGTACGGGATTCGTGGATCCTTTATATCCCGACGGGCATCAGGGCCTCGTCAACTGGACGGAAGATGAGACTACGGACATTACGCGCAAGGCTAATGAAAAAGGTCTGTCCATGCATATACATACAATGGGCAATAAGGCCGTGAATCAATGTGTCAACGCATTCGTCAGCGGCGGAAAAGATGAGATGCGTAATACTGTCGTACATGTGCGTAATGTTGATCAGTCCGACTGGCAGCGTATGGCGGATCATAATATCTATGCAACCGCAGGCATGATTTGGCATAATATGCCATCCGGAGCAGCTGATCTCTTGAAACCTCTTGTTCCCGAAGGCATGGAGGATAAATCCTATCCCATGAAGACTTATTTCGATTACGGCATCAATGTCTCCTCACACTCTGATTTTCCTGCACTTTCCGGCTGCCCCGACGACCCATTCGGCATTATGGAGATTGCGGTCACCTGTGTTCACCCCACGGTGAAGGGAGATCCCTGGTGGTACGATGAGCACTTGACCCGCGAGCAGGCTCTGACAGCCCTGACCATTAACTGCGCAAAGCAGATGTTCATTGAAGATGAAAGAGGCAGTATCAAAGAAGGCAAGTATGCGGATTTCCTCCTCGTTGACAAGGATGTGCTGTCCTGTCCGGCGGATGAGATACACACTGCCAAGGCGCAGGCTACCTATTTTGAGGGAAAGAAGGTTTACTCTGCATGACCACTGCCTTAAGCAGCTTGGCATCGAGGCGCGCAAGGGTTCCATCACGCCCGAGTGAAGCGAACTTCTAATGGCGTGGCTCTCAAGAATATCAGAAAGGAAAAGAAACATGAAAGCAGACAAAATCATCTACGGTAACATCTACACCGTGGACAAGATTCAGCCCAAGGCTGAGGCTGTGGCGATTGCGGATGGTAAGTTCGTTTACGTCGGCGACGAAGCGGGTGCAAAAGCATACATCGGTAAGGGCACACAGGAACTGCGGTATGAAGGCGGCATGATTCTGCCAGGCCTGGGAGAAGGACACGGTCACGTCGGCCCCGGTGGCACCGAGGCACTCTTTACGGTACATTTGAATCTCTTTGGTACTCTGGAGGATCATCTTGCCGCAGTCAAGGAATTTGCTGAGAAGCACCCGGAGCTGGATGTCATCCAGGGCGCAGGGTTCGTCCCCACGCCGGATATGGGTCCGGACGGTCCCACCGCGGATTTGCTCAACGGTGTGACGGACAAGCCCGTCGTCCTTGCGGACATGGGCCATCATTCCTACTGGGTGAACCATGCCGCCATGGATCGCCTGGGCATCGATAAGAATACGCCGGACGTCTCCGACGGCATCATCGTCAGGGATGCAAAGGGCAATCCCAACGGCTACTTCCGCGAGGGCGCCATGGACTTATTGAAGCCGCTCACCGTTTTCACAGTGGAGCAGTACAAGGAGGGCTACCTGTATTATCAGGAGGAATATCTGGCGCATGGAGAAACCCTGGTCCTGGATCCCATCATCAACTGGGACAGCACCGACAACGCGGCGCAGGCCTGCCACGAACTGGATGTGGAGGGCAAGCTCAAAATGCACGTCTATGCTGCCTATCAGGTATTCCAGGCCGAGGGCCATGACACCATGGCGGAGATCGAGCACGCCGCAGAGCTCCGGGAGCGGACAAAGGGACCAATGTTTGAAGTGAGCAACATCAAGATCCAGCTTGACGGTGGTTTTCCCGGCAATCCCTCTACTGCCTATATGAAAGAACCCTACACCGATCCCTGGTCTCAGGAGCATCAGCATCACGGACAGCTGCGGCTCGACATGGAGACCCTGACAGCGGTGTTCAAGAGGTCACATGAGCTCGGCTTCACGGTTCACGTCCACGCCATCGGCGATGGCGCCTTGGCCATGACACTGGACGCCATAGAGAGGGCGCTGGCCGAGACCGGACCGCATGATTATCGGGACGCCGTCACCCATTTGCAGGTCGTTGACAAGGCGGACATTCCCCGCATGGCGAAGCTGGGCGTCGTGGCGGTCACCGACCCGCACTGGTTCGACAAGACGCCCGAAT
>JAZASQ010000181.1:0-3474 GCA_036343235.1 Lachnospiraceae bacterium | reverse complement strand
TTTACCAAACAGAAACGGAGATGATTTATGACACGCCACAGCTTTATCCAGATGTCAAAGCTGTCCAATGTCAGGGGAAGAATATCGTATATCACAAGCCACGCCAAACAGGAAAACCTCTATGCCACCTACCGCACCGCAGACCATTCCTTTTGGAGCAACCTCGCAAGAGAAAGCCAGCAGGAGTTTCAGAGAAGCGGCGCAGAGGGTAAATGTATTGAAGCAAGGGAGCTGATTATCGCCCTGCCCGAAACCTACACGCAATACGAGCCGCAGCAGGTGCTGAAAGATTTCACGGAGGAATTCCGCAGGCGGTATGATGTGGAATGCGTGTCGGCGCTCCATCACAACAAGCGAAAGACCAATTACCACATCCACCTCATCTTCAGCGAACGGCGGCTGCTTGCCGAGCCGGAGGTTAAGATTGCGACCCGCAGCGTATTCTTTGACGAAACGGGCAAACGGGTACGCACAAAAAAAGAGGTTATGGGAGAGGACGGGCAGATACGGAAAGGCTGCACCGTTATTCCGAAAGGGGGCGTTTACGAACAGCACCTTTTCACGGTAAAGGACGGGCGTTTCAAAAGCGAGCCGTTTTTAGAGGAAGTCAAGAGGAATTACACCGCCCTGATCAACCGGCATATCGCCGATCCTGAGCAGCATTTACGGGTGTTCAATCCCGACAGTATCTATCTGCCGACCAAGAAGATCGGCAAAAACAATCCCAAAGCTGCCGAGATGGAAGCGGATAACGCCGCAAGGCAGGAGTGGAACAGGACGGCGGATATGGCGCTTGTGTCGGGGATAGAGGAGGCAAAGATACTGGAAGTCAAGAAAGAGGAAATCCATCAAAAAGCAAGCCAGTCCATTAAGGCACATGGTTGGCTGCCCAACCTGTTCCGCTGTATCGTAAACAAAGCGAAGGAGTTTTTGCAGAACCTGATACGCCAGACGGAGCTGCCGCCCAAGCCGGTGCTCAATCTGGATATGGCGGAGTTTCACACCATGCAGAAGCTGATGATACGGGTGCAGGACAGAGCAAGGGAAATCCGCAGCTTGCAGGAGGAAGTCCCCGGGCTGAAAACGCAGCTTGTCGAAACAAAGGGTATTTTCAAAGGCAGGGAGCGGAAAGAGCTGGAAGCAAAAATCCGGCGGACGGAGGAAAAAATCTCCGCCATGCTGGAAGCACTGCCCGAAATCTTAAAAAAGGACGGCTATCCCGATGTGCAGGCGTTCATGGCAACCTACCGCAAGGCGGAGGCCGTAGTAGAGAACTACAACCGTGAGCTTGCCGAGTGGGAACGCAAGGTCAGGGAAAAAGGAAAACCCGCCGAAAAAGAACAGTCAGCGCCGCCCGGGCGGGAGAGCGTACTGAAACGCCTGCGCCAGCTTCAGGCGGAGGGCAAAAGTCAAAAGCCAAAACGCAAAACCCACGACATGGAACGATAGCTTTCACATCGAAAACAACACCGCAGGCTTCCTGCGGTGCATACATAGAGAATGCGCCCCGTGGAAGAAAGTCACGGGGCGCATGGTTATATATGGATTTATCTGCTGTATTTTCTCTTGCGGCTGTAAACGGCTGTGCCGGTCAGGGCAGCGCCCGCAGCCAACATCAACGCCATCCAAAGAGCGATATTGCTGTCGTCGCCGGTCTGCGGAGAAGTGGTATCGCCGGTCTGGCCGTCATTTGGCTTATCGGTATCGGCATTCCCGCTGCGGGTTTCTTTTCCACGAACAACCGCATTGATAGCAGCTTCAAAGCCTTTATGAGAGATGTCACTTGGTTACAACCAGTTTGTTGTCCTCTACAGCCAACTTGGCGGTATCGCCGGTATTGAGGGTGCCATCCAGCATTCTCTCAGCCACGGCGTCCTCCACCTTATTCTGAATGGCTCGGCGCAATGGACGTGCGCCATATTTGGGATCAAATCCTTCTCTGGCAAGCTCCTTCACCGCTTCTTCGGAAGCATCCAAATGGATACCCATGGACTCCATACGGCCCGCCACGGTCTTGAGCATCCGACGGGCAACCTCTTCGATATCCTGCTCGGTCAGAGCACGGAACACGATGATGTCGTCGATACGGTTCAGGAACTCGGGACGGAAGGTGCGGCGCAACTCTTCCAGAACGGTTTCCTTGGCCTGCTCATATGCCTTGTCGGCATCCGCCTCGGCCTTTTTGTCGCCTGTTTCAAAATCCAGCTTGGATCCGGCATCGGTAAGTACCTTTGCACCGATGTTGCTGGTCATGACGATGACGGTGTTCTTGAAGTCAACGGTGCGGCCCTGAGAATCGGTGATACGGCCATCGTCCAGAATCTGGAGCATGATATTCCACACATCCTCGTGCGCTTTTTCGATTTCATCGAAAAGCACAACGGAATAGGGCTTGCGGCGCACCTTTTCTGTCAGCTGACCGCCTTCATCGTGACCCACATATCCGGGAGGCGAACCGACCAGACGGGACACAGTATGCCGTTCCATATATTCGGACATATCGATCCGGATCATGGCGTTTTCGTCGCCGAACATGGCTTCTGCCAGAGATTTACACAGTTCCGTTTTGCCAACACCGGTAGGGCCCAGGAACAGGAAACTGCCGATGGGGCGTTTGGGATCTTTCAAGCCGACACGACCGCGGCGAATGGAACGAGCCACAGCCTTTACGGCCTCGTCCTGACCCACGACCCGTTTGTGGAGTGTATCTTCCATATGCAGCAGACGCTGACTTTCGTCCTCGGTAAGACGTGTCACAGGGACGCCGGTCCAGTCGGACACAACAGCGGCAATATCCTCTTCGGTTACATCCCGGTGTTCTTTATTGTTCTTGCGGCGCTTATTGCGCTCGGTCTCCAACTGTTTCTTATAGTCCTTTTCCGTATCCCGCAGTTGGGCAGCCTTCTCAAAGTCTTGTACCGCAATGGCGGCTTCCTTGTCTGCGGCAAGAGCGTTGAGCTTCTCTTCAAGGCTTGTGAGTTCTTCGGAAGGTTCTTCTTCCTCCATCTGCACACGGCTGGCAGCCTCATCCATCAGATCGATGGCTTTGTCCGGCAGGAACCGGTCGTTGATATATCGGGCAGAGAGTTCCACTGCAGCTTTCAGGGCTTCGTCGGTAATGTGCAGGCCGTGGTACTGCTCATACTTTTCCCGCAGGCCCTTCAAAATCTCCAGTGTGGCCTCCTGGCTTGGCTCACCTACGGTAACCGGCTGGAAACGACGCTCCAGCGCGGCATCCTTTTCGATGTACTTGCGGTATTCATTCAAAGTTGTTGCACCGACGACCTGGATCTCGCCGCGGCTGAGAGCCGGTTTCAGAATGTTGGCAGCGTCTACGGCACCTTCAGCGGAGCCTGTGCCGACAATGGTGTGCAGCTCATCGATGAAAAGGATGATGTTGCCGTCCTTTTTAGCCTCCTGCATTACCTTCTTGATACGGTCTTCAAATTCGCCGCGGTACTTAGCACCGGCTAC
>JAZASQ010000180.1:0-3487 GCA_036343235.1 Lachnospiraceae bacterium | reverse complement strand
GGAGAAGGTCCTGGCCATGGAAAACTCTATGTTTTACAAGGTGCGGATCCGGAGGGGAATCTGGCACTGAACTTAAAAATGGCTCCCGGAATACAGATTCCGTCGATATTACACAAAAAATGGGCGGCACGCAATGCGTGCTGCCCTTCTTGCTGTATTAGTTTTTGGGAGGATTTATTTATTTGTAAGGTCCGCCCCGAAGTACTTCTTCGATAGTTCAGCCAGGGTTCCGTCGTCCCGCATCTTCTGAATGGCGGCGTTTACGGCCTCTTTCAGGGAATCCGAGCCCTTCTTCAGGGGAATGGCATAGCTTGTGACGTCGTCGAGCTGGGAGACGACCTTGAGATCGGTCTCGCCTGTCGTATTCAGGTAGTCCTGGACGGAGGTGTCAGCGTTGATTGTCGCATCAACTGTCCCGTTCAGTACCAGTTCCATGGTCTCGGCCAGGGTGGGGACATTGGAAACCGCGGCCCCGTACTGCTCACCGAGCTCTGCGTAGGTGGAGCCTGTGGAGTTTGCTGAAGTGCGGCCCTTCAGGTCATCAAAGGACGTGATATCCGTGTTTTCCTTTTTTACGACGAGGTCAATGTGGTCGTAGGCGTAAGGGTCCGAGAAATCGAAGGTCTCTTCCCGATCGGGAGTGATGTCCACTCCGTTTACGACGATGTCATATACGCCTGTTGAAAGACCGGTCAACAGTCCGTCCCAGGGCGCTTCTGTGATTTCCGCCTCAACGCCCAGTTCCTTTGCAATGTTCTGGGCCACCTCCACGTCGTAGCCGACGAGATTGTCGTCGGTGTCATGGTAGGAGAAGGGCTGCCAGTCCCCTTCGAGGCCGATGCGGATCTTTCCGGCCTTCTGGATATCGGCAAGAGAGGTGTCCGAGGCTGCAGATCCAGATGAGGATGCACCGCTGTCCGTATTTCCAGAGGCTGAATCTGTGCGGCTCCCGCAGGCCGCCAGGGAAAAGGCCATGGTCCCGGCCAGTATCATTGCTGCAAATCTTTTCATTTTCATGGCATGCTCCATTCTATTTGTCGTTTGACAAGAAATAATAATGAATGCCTGTATCTGCGGTCAGGTAATCGCATTTACTGGCAGTAGCTGTCCTTTTTGTTTATGACGAGATATTTCGGATAAATTCTGCTGTCCGGGCATTTTCAGGATGGGAGAAAAGCTCCTTCGAAGGTCCTTCCTCCACAATTACGCCGCCTTCCATGAATATTGTCCGCTTCGATACGTCACGGGCGAAGGACATTTCGTGGGTTACGACCAGCATGGTGAGACCGCCTTCGGCCAGATCCCGCATGACGCGCAGGACTTCCCCGATGAGCTCGGGATCGAGGGC
Source organism: Lachnospiraceae bacterium (assembly GCA_036343235.1). Taxonomy (GTDB): domain Bacteria; phylum Bacillota; class Clostridia; order Lachnospirales; family Lachnospiraceae; genus RUG306. The sequence goes on along the minus strand of JAZASQ010000180.1, from coordinate 2,139 downwards.
TGAAGTGGGCTCGTCAAAGTAGATGATTTCAGGGTCCGCCGCCAGGGCCCGGGCAATGGCCACCCGCTGCTGTTGGCCTCCGGAGAGCTGAGCCGGGAAGTAATTTGCCCGGTCTTTCATATTGACTCTTTCCAGCATTTCCATGCCGATTTTTTCAGCTTCGGCTTTCGGCTTTTTTTGAACTGTGATCAGGCCCTGGGTGACGTTCTGCAGGGCGGTTTTGTTGGCAAAGAGATTGTAGCTTTGGAAGACGAACCCTGTTTTCTTCCGGATTTCTCCTGCTTCCTTCTTCGTCATTTTTGGCAGGGAGTAGGTCCGGCCGTCAAATGTGAGATTTCCATCGTCAGCTGTCTCCAGAAAGTTCATGCACCGAAGCAGGGTTGTCTTGCCGCCGCCGGACGGGCCGATGATTGAGATGACATCTCCCTTTTCTACGGAGATGTCGATTCCTTTCAGGATCTCATTCGCCCCGAAGCTCTTTTTTAAATTTGTGACAGTAAGTACCGGCATAGGCATTCAAACGAAATTATATTAGTCATGAGATACAAAAGTAAGAAAGATGCATTTCTTCTGTCAGGCCGCATCCTTCTTCTCATAGCGGCCCAGGACTCCTTCCAGCTTCTTCTGGACCAGGGAGAGGACCGTGCAGAACATGAGGTATATGAAGGCAACCTCAATATAGATGGCCAGGAACTGGTAGGTCCGCCCTGCAATTCGCTGGCCGGTCATGAACATCTCATTCACCGTGATATTGGCGGCGAGGGAGGTGTCTTTCACCATGGAGATGAGGGAATTCATCAGGGCCGGAAAGGCATTCCGAAAGGCCTGGGGCAGAACTATGTGCCACATGGTTTCCCGGAAATTCATGCCCACGCAGTAGCCGGCTTCGGTCTGTCCATAGGGGACAGCTTCCAGAGCGCCCCGGATGGTCTCAGCGCAGTAAGCCCCCTCGCAGACAGAGAAGACGAAGACCGCAGCCCAAAAGGCGTTGACGCGGATGCCCAGGCCCGGCAGTCCGTAAAAGACGATGAAGAGCTGGACCAGAAGAGGCGTCCCCCGGATGAGCCAGATGTAGAAGCGGGCAATCTGGGTTAAGACCGGGACTTTTGCGTATTGAATTAAAGCGACGATGACCGCAATCAGAAGGGCAATCGCAAAGGAGATGGCCGTCAGCGGAATCGTCACAAGGAGTCCCTTCGTAAAGAGGGGCCAGAAGGATTCCAAAATAATTTCCCAGACTTTTGACATGGGCAAATCCTACCACTTTTACAGGTTATTTGGAAGTTGCGGAAGCAACAAAATTTACATCTATTCGGTTCAGTTTTCGCAGACAAGAATGAAATCCGGGCGCGGTATCAGAATTGATAAAAAGAGGGCACCTGGTGTCATAATTGCCGGTGCCCCCTTGCACGTTTTTACATTGTGATGAGTTCGTATTCCCTGGTCCCCAGTCCGATTTTCTCTCCGTGCTCCAGGGTTTCCTTCCAGGCCGTGTTGGGATTCGAATCCTTGAAGTGCTCGTGGTAGTGGTGCCAGTCAGGTTTGGCAAGGTTGTCGCCCAGTTGGGAATTCCGGATGGGCTCTTGCTGGTTGCAGAGGTCAACGCATGCCTGATCGAGGGCAACAGGGTCGAAGGAGCAGAGCATGCCGACATCGGGCAGGATGGGGGCATCATTTTCCCCGTGGCAGTCGCAGTTGGGTGATACGTCCTGAATCAGAGTAATATGGAAGCAGGGACGGCCGTCACAGACGGCCTGGGTATATTCGGCCATCTTACAGCCCAATACCTCGGCAGCGTTGTCGTAGTCGTTTTCAATCGCATCAAAGGCGCAGGCCCCGATGCAGCGGCCGCAGCCTTTGCAGATATCCGGATCAATGTGGGCAACGCCCTTTGTGTAGTCTATGGCGTCCGAGCCGCATTCCCGGGCACAGCGGTGGCATTTCCGGCATTTTTCCTCAATGACATGGGGTTTCCCGGCAGCATGCTGCTGCATTTTCCCGGCCCGGCTGCCGCAGCCCATGCCGATATTCTTGATGGTGCCGCCAAAGCCGGCCTGCTCATGCCCCTTGAAGTGGGTGAGACTGATGAAGACGTCTGCGTCCATGACGGCCGTGCCGATCAGGGCGGTCTTGCAGTAT
>JAZASQ010000179.1:0-3516 GCA_036343235.1 Lachnospiraceae bacterium | reverse complement strand
AAGTGGTCGTTCTCCAGACGGCAGAGAAATTGCGGGTGAAAAATCTCCCCGAGCAGGGACTGGACCATGAAGATCACCATATCGCCGGACTGCTGACCGAAGAGGTCATTGATTGTCTTGAAGCCCCGGATATTCGTGTAGACAAGGGAATAGGCGGAGGCGTCCTCTGCCTCCTGCAGAAACTTCTCCGCTGCCTTGAGGAAACCGGTCCGGGAGAAGGTATCGGTCATCCAATCCCGGTCAATGGCCTCTGTCGTATTGTAGATATAGCCGAAGAGTCTTTTCCCGACCGGGAGAATTCTGAGGTCTGCCGAATGCCGGCTCCCGTCTGTTTCATAATGAAATGTCCGGGAAAAGGACCCGTACCGCCCCACCTCGTCAACTATGTCCGGAAGATGTGTCAGATCGATGACCGCCTGCTTCTCATCTTCCACAATGATGCGGTCGGAAAGGAAACGCACCAGGGTCGGGAAATCCGGAGTACCTGCCGGATTCAGCCCCTGCTCCTTCAAAAAATCACTCACATATCTGAAATTAATAAGGCCTGACTTTTCATCCAGATCAAAGGCTGCGGAATACCCCTGCCCCATCACTACCTGCCAGACTTCAGGCTCCACTTCGGTTGAAATGGCCCGCCCGGACCCGTCTTCTATGATCTCTCCGGTCCCGAAAAATTCCGTGGTCCCGCCATTGATGAAAAAGTAGGAGCCGTCATCGATGAAGTAAAGCCGCCTCCCGGCACTCAAAGGAAGCAGAATGTCATCATAATAATGTTTCCCGTCCAGTATGAAGTCGCGGAAATAGGCAGCATGAGGCACGATATGAAGGGACGTGATGCCCAGTCCCGGCAGACTGACCGGGAAATCCGCCCTCTCTGCCTCTCCGGGCAGCTCCGGAATCTGTATGGTCTCATCCGCCGCATTGAGGGAGCCTGCGGAAAGGCCGATGAAAATTCCGCTATAGTCCTTCAGCAATTCCCGCAGACGGATTTCATTGATGAAGGCATTTTCCGTCGGGCCATGACCTCCGGACAAGAAGATGACAGTGGCCCAGGATACAAGCCCTGCGGCTTTCTCCGCCGTCCGCCGGTCCAGGACCCGCACTTCATCTATCGGAAGGCCTGCATCGGAAAATGTGGTCTCCATCTGCCGGGCAACAGCGTCTGCCCTGGCTGCATCCTCCGGATCAGCAGCCACGACAAGGAAGCAGGCAGGCGTTTTCCAGAATTCCCGCAGCCTGTCGGCAAAGCCGTTTTCATTGATCAGCGGTGTCTTGCCGCTATAACTTTCTCCGCGATACGGCACGAAAGAACTGGTCAGAAATGCAACCATGGCTTTTCCTCTTTTGTAATCTTCATTATCTTTAGCATTCTTTCCCTTGAAAGGCGGGGACTGCAGCACTCCTTATATCCAGTCCTCCATCGAAAGTCCAGGGACCCGCTTGAATTCCTCGGTATTGTGCGTAACGAGAGTATATCCTCTCGCAACAGCCTGCGCTGCAATCTGAACATCATAGGGTCCAATCGGAGTACCCTGCTGTGCCAGATATGCACGGATGACCCCGGCTGCAGCCGCATCAGCTGAGTCAAACGGCAATATGGTAAACGGAGCCAGGAACAGGGCAAGTTTCTGCCGGGTCTGTTCACCCCATTTACTCTTTGCCGCTCCGTATTCCAATTCAAAAATAGTAATAGAAGACAATGCCAATTCCGACGGAGCCTGTGAAAGGAACCTCTGCGTCAGCTGAGGATAAGTATCCTTCGTAAAGTAGATGCAGATATTGGTATCCAGAAGGTACATTACAGTTCCTCCCGCTTTGGAACCTCATCCCATGAGGGCTGTTCCCTGTCGTCCATGAAATCGGGAGGGAATGTTCCTATCACCTCTTTCACCGTAGCCCAGGGATCGGAAGCAGGATAGGCAATAAAAGCCTCGCCGACTTTGCTGATCAGAAATTCTTTTTTGTCCGTTCGCATAGTCTGCGGAATACGAATTGCCTGGCTGTTCCCATTCTGAAATACGCGTGTAGTTGTCATAATCAGCCCCCTTTCATGTATGTACTTCTTGTGTGTACGTCAATAAAATATCACGGCCACGTCATTTGCGCAAGGAGAACTTCCAATAGACAGACGAATTCTGCTTCCATTTCATCCACGGCAGGCACACCTGCCCGCCGTATCGATATCCGCAAGAATCACGCCTTCACGGCCAGCAGCCACTTGTTGAAGTGGTCCACGTTCTTCACGATAGGCATAATTGCTACATCGTGGTTGTAATTGTAGTCAAATCTGTCATCCACCATGCTTTGCATTCGGTTGCCTAAAGAATTAACTGCGAGTAAAATAATAGGAGATATTTTCAATTTTCAATAAAGGAGCAAGCCAAATTTAAACACCCCACTCATCAGATCAGTTTCCATACGCTTCAAGCGTTAAACTGCCTGACTTTTGATAGGAGCGTTGAAGAGCATGAATGATTTTACAAGAGACGATGTGTATTATGTCTGCACTATGATTGAATATACTGCAAGGAAGACAAAAAATCACAGAGGATATCTGGTCAGTCAACTTGGGATTGACGGTATTCGAAAGCAGCTAAAATATGCTTCGACAAACCATTCTCTGTCCTTTGAGCAGGTCGCTGACGAATGGATTGAAGATTTTTCCATAGAGGAAGGCGACTTTGACACAGCTTCCGAATGCAAGTACGAATTGCCTTCAGAGACTTCCATTGGCAAGGTATATCTGAACCTCATAGAAAACTGCGGTAAAGACATTTCCCTGGAAGAGAAAATCTATCAAGTCTTTTCCTCCTTCATAAGTGATGCCATCTCAGACTTCAACTCAAACATTTATTACAGCAATCCCGAATACCTACTTTCTTCCTATGAAGAGGGGAAACTGCTTGCATAGCGCAGTACCTTGTTCACATACCTGCACTCTTCCGGCAGATACGGAGCCAGTTTTGTTGTTGTTCCTCTCTGAAGCATATAAGCCATAATCGATTTTACCATGCAGCCCCTACGCAGAGCATTGACCAATTCCGCCTTAAAATAATCGGACTCGTCAGCTTTTGTAATCTTTGTCATCACCGTATTCCCTTACCTTAGCAGAAAATTTTGCCGTCGTTACAGGCCCTCTCCCTATAAAAATACGGCAGGCACACCTGCCCGCCGTATCGATATCCGCAAAAATCACGCCTTCACTGCCAGCAGCTTGTCTGCTTCTTCTTCAGTGAGGCCGTACTGCTCTCTGACCTTTTCTGCAATTTCCCGGTCTTGAAGCCCCATGCTGCGCAGGATGGATATTACTCCCAGAATGTCTTCCTTTCTCTGTGCGGCCAGACTGATCTTCGTAACTTCATCCTGATCAAACAATGACATCATCATAGTTATCACCTCGCCCTCGTGCTGTTTCAGATACTCTCTCAACACGTTCCTGTCAACACAGATCCGAATGGCTGCCTCGACTGCCTCCCGGGTTCTGCCTTTTTCTTTGATCTGCTCTGAAAAGACCTT
>JAZASQ010000178.1:0-3526 GCA_036343235.1 Lachnospiraceae bacterium | reverse complement strand
TCCCCGCCTGCCACAGGGCTGATGTAGATCAGGCCGGCATCCCGGGGGTCATAGGCGGCCGTCACCTTCCAGGACGAATCCGTCCTTGCGATATCGAACCATTTTTCCTGCTCCGCCTGCTCACAGGTGTAATAACGTCCGTCGAAACGGATGCCGGACCTCGTTACGGACGCTTCGCCCTTCGGGAGGAGATGGTAGCGGACATGCTCTCTGTCCATGGTCCTGAGGCCGCCGCTCATGTAGCGTATACCGAAGTTCCAGATGTCCCTGGGGATGGGCCTGACATGGAGCTGGCGCATCTGGGGCGTCTTCCGGAACGCTTCCATGTAGTGGTAGTTATTGTACTGCAGGACGCACCGGATGATGATGGCAGTGAACTCATAGAGGTCCAGCGCGGCATCCAGTCGGTAATCCTCTGCGCAGCGCTGCCGGAAATCTTTTTTCACCTTTCCCGGCAGGGACGCCATGTCGATGTTGATGAGGTCGAAGTGCTTTTCGATGATCCCCTTGAGATCCCCCCGGTAAGGCGGCGCATTCTCCACTGTGATCCCGAGATGTTTGCAGAGCAGGTCTGCCGTGCGGCTCTCCATTTCTCCGCGGTCCGCGAGGATCACGGAGGGAAAGTGCATGCAGGGCCACTCCTCCTCTGTGATCGCTATGCCGTACCTGGCACAGTATTCCACCTTGTCCTCCACAGAGTTGAGGATCGTCCTGGCCGCGTTCTCCCAGGAAGGAGGGTCCAGCGAAATGTTCATGCCGGTCACGATGTGGGAGGCGCTGTCCATCTGGAAGTACATGGTCGGTCTTCCGACAATGGCCGTGCGGTCATCACGGCTGACCAGGTAAATGTCAGCGGTCGTCGCGTCGATCTGGCAGGCTATGCCGGGGCCCCTCAGGTGTGTTTCCGTCCGCCCGGTCTCCCCGCGGTTCTTCAGCTGGTAGGACCGTTCCCCGTCCCTGCAGAGCACTTCTTCAAGAGTATCCTTATTCTTCCTGTGCCAGTACAGGAACTGCTGGCGGGAAGGCACCTCGTCGGGATCCATGGGTGCGACGCTGTTACCGTCCTTGTCCTTTATGGTGTAAAAGTCGCCGACCAGCAGGGTATACGTTTTGCTGAGGGATCTCTTTTCTTCCCCGAGGTAGTACTTTGTGAAGGCTTTGCGGAAGTTCCGCAGATCCTGGGCATCCAGCTTTTTGCCTGCCGCTCCGGGGACTTTGGGCCTGCCGGAACGTTTTGAGGATTTTTTGTAGGGATCCCGCCTCTTGCCGCAGGCCGAATAGTTCGGGATCAGCGCGTCCGGGACCTTTCCGTACCTCCAGTATTTACCGATATATTTATAGAGGTTCGGGACTTTTATCCCGGTCGCTTCTTCGATCTCCAGCAGGATCGTCCTGCGCTTTTTCGGATCGTAGATATCCGGTTCATTCATGACGGCATCGCGGATCAGTTCCCAGGCCTTATCACGGAGACGGATGGCGGTCTCTCCGGCCTCACCGCTCCTGACGGGCCGCCATACGTCCGGGGCGAACGAATAGCGGCCTGCTTCGATACCCTCCGAGACCTTTTCAAGAGATATCTTCTCCGGGACACTGGAACTTCCGGGCAGGCGCAGCCAGTAGGACGGGCCCTCCTGTGGGGAAGCGGTCCACAGGATCCGGTAATCGCAGTCCTCCTGCAGGTCATGGATGACCTGGTTGACGAGTAATAAGCTGTCTGGCATAAAAAACGACCTCCTTTGAAGGGGATGGCTCAGGAAAAGAGCTTTGAGCTCATGTCCGGTGAGATGGAAGCGTTGATGATAAGGGATTTATAGAGGGCGACAGCGCTTCCGGCCGGGAGGCGGAAGCTGTCTTCGAAAGGCCGGATGCAGTCTGCCGGGAGAAGGCCGTCTTCGTCTGTCAGTTCCAGAAGGGAAGCCTGCGCTTCCTTAAGGGCAGCCGGGTCCGGAATGATGTTCTCCGGCGCCTCGCCGGAATAAAGCCACTGGCAGTTCAGGGCCCGGTCCCGGCATATCTGTTTTTCCGTGACGATTTTCCAGTCGACACCATGTGCCCTCCAGTAGGCATGCTCGATAGTGAACTTTTCAATGACCCTGGGCTTCCCCAGTTCATCAGAGCACTTGACGGTCCTGGCGTGGAGCCCGTCATTCCTGGTGACCAGGAAATCTGTCGTCATGACGAAAGGAAAGTCACCTTTCCATGGATGCCTGATATTCAGCCTTCGTGCGATCTCCATGGTCTCCGCAAGTCGCAGAGGGAACTGTTCTCTGATGTCCAGGACATCAGGATCTGCATCGAGGATGTAAAAGTAGTATTCCTCGTTCCTTGAAAGGAGATGGTGGATGCGGCCGGTCGTTCTTCCGGGCACCCGTGCGGACACCCCGCGGGACGGGAAGTCATGGATGCAGATCCATGGTCTGTAATCAGCTCCGGTGCCCTGGCCGCGGCCTTCTTTGAGATATCGGATGTAGTGCTGGTAATCCCAGGAGAGCCGGCGTTTGCCCATATATAACACCCCCTCATAATTTATACAACATATTTAAATTTATATATCTATAATACACTATATTTAGTATTTATTCAACTATATTTAGTATATAAAAACGGCGGAAATACAAGAAAAAAGGCCCGTTTCCATAGGAAACGGGCCAGAAGCATCTATTTTTTATGCGACCTTTAAACGAAAAAGGGACTTTTGTATAGGAGTATAATTCACCGTATCACCTCGACTTTTTTCAGGGTATGTCAGAGTATACTAGACTAAAGAGTATAGGTATACGGCACCTATACAGAAAGGAGGTATATATGCCGAAAGCAGAACTGACATATCCTGAATGGGTCCAGGAATACCGCACGCAGGGTACAACCGTAAAGAAAAAAGGGGATGCTTACTATCTCTATAAGCGCACATCTAAGAGGGTGCCCGGAAAAAAATACCCCCAGCCGGTCGATACCTATATAGGAATCATTACGCCGGAGGGGGTGATAAGAACTGGCAAAAAGAAGGTCTCGCTGACAGATGTAGAAGTATGGGAGTATGGGTATTCGAATGCCATGATCCAGCTCTGCCCCGAGGACTGGAAAAAAGCCCTTGGTAAAGACTGGGAGGATGTACTGAACATCATAATTGTCCAGGAATCTCAGGAATCTTACCTCAGGAGAAGTGGAAAGATCAAAGGACCGGATGACGTCAAATATCAGATAGCGGCACAGAAGGCTTCATTGTCCAGACGCTTCTTCCTGAAATACAAGACAGAACTCAGGGAACTTGAGATCCTCAAAAGTATTTACCTCTTAGTGATGAAGCCTGAAACAGTGGTATCAAGGATACTGCCTGAACAGAAAGCTCTTTTGGAAAAACTTGGCATTACTCTGGGGGGTGTATAGCTGCAGCCAATGCAGTCCAGTCTCTGTTTAAATTCATGCATGAGATTCCGGATCCCAGGAGTGGGCGCAGGAAAAAGCATGATGATGCAGCAGAGATTCTGACATGCATCATCATTGGTTATCTGACAGGCCATACTAC
>JAZASQ010000177.1:0-3541 GCA_036343235.1 Lachnospiraceae bacterium | reverse complement strand
TATACTGTGCTATACTCCATGTTAATGACCTCCATTTGTATGCGGTAACTCCTGTTACCTTGTTTTTTCCGATTCATAGTTTACAGGTAAATCCACGAAACTACAAATCGGGGGTCATTACATATTGTCTAGCGAAGACTTTCGGCTTTATGTTCGTACGGGTGCCCCTCCGAGACCACGCGGCATTGACACAGCCGGTCCCATGTTCCACTGACAGGCGAATGAACCTTTTAGTCTGCCCGCTCCGGCTGCACCGACGTCCGTTTCCCTCTATTCACTTTCTTGACTTCACTTAAGTTGGCTTTGCTGTTTTTCTTTAAAAGTTTAGCCGGCCTCACGGCCGGCTGTCACTTTCGGTTTGTTATGGCTATGCTTTTTCGGCGCCTGGTAGGTTCAGGAGGTCGTCGCCGACTTTGTAGATGTCACCGGCGCCCATGGTGATGAGGACGTCGCCTTCTTTGACGTTTTCTAATAGAAAATCTTCGATTTTCTTGAAGTTCGGAATGTAAGACACGTTTGTGTTCTGCTGGAGCATGTGCTTCCGGAGGTCGTCGGAGCTGATGCCGATGGTGTTTTTCTCACGGGCGGCGTAGATGTCTGCGAGGACGATTTCATCGGCCTGGCTTAAAGCGCCTGCGAAGTCGTCGAGGAGTGCCGCTGTACGGGAGTAGGTGTGGGGTTGGAATACGACCCAGAGTTTCCTATGCGGGTATTTTTTCGCGGCTTCGATGGTGGCGGCGATTTCCTGTGGGTGGTGTGCATAGTCGTCAATAATGGTAAAACCGTGCACAGTTCCCTTTTTTTGGAAGCGGCGGTCGGTGCCGGTGAAGTTTTTAAGGGCGGTCAGGATTGCCTGCATGTCGATGCCTAACTCGCGGCAGACGGCGATGGCGGCGAGGGAGTTGTAGATATTGTGCTCACCGGTTACGCCGAGCTCGACCTTGCCGAGGGCTTCACCCTTATAGAAAAGGGTGTAGGTCGGGCGGGCGAATTTATCGAAGCTGATGAAGTTTGCGGTGTAGTCCGCGTCCTTGCCGTGGCCGAAGGTGATGGCCTTGCAATTAAGATCATCAAGGAAGTACTCGACGTGCTGGATGTCCTTGTTGATGACGAGGAGGCCGTCCTTCGGGAGCTTCTCGGTGAATTTCTTGAAGCTGTGGCGAATGTCGTCGATGTCCTTAAAGAAGTCGAGGTGATCGGCTTCTACGTTCAGAATGACTTCAATCGTCGGGAAGAAGCTGAGGAAGGAGTTTGTATATTCGCAGGCCTCTGCGACGAACATTTCCTGGCCGCCGACGCGGATGTTGCCGCCGATGTCCTGGAGCATACCGCCTACCGTGACTGTGGGGTCCTTGTGTGCTTCGAGGAGGATCTCGGTGATCATCGAGGTCGTCGTGGTCTTCCCGTGGGTGCCGGAGATATTGATGGCTTCCTTATAGTTCCGCATGATCTCCCCGAGGAGCTGCGCACGTGTAAGCATTGGAATCCCGGCGTCTTCGGCGGCACGAAACTCCGGGTTGTCGGGATGGATCGCGGCGGTGTAAACGACGACATCTATGCCCGGCACGATGTTGTCCGCGCTCTGCGGGTAGTGGATCTCCATCCCTTCAGCTGCGAGCTTGTCTGTGAGCTCGGACTCCTTCATGTCGGAGCCTGTGACGGTAAAATGCCGCGCATGGAGGATCTCGGCGAGGCCGCTCATAGAAATACCGCCAATGCCGATGAAGTGGACGTGAACCGGCTGATTGAAATTAATCTGATACATAGTTTCCTCTAAATAAAGAAGGCTCCGCAGGATTAACCTGCGGAATAATCGTTTCCGAAGGCCTGAATCTTTTTCTTCGGCAAGGATTTGTCCAATGCCGACATCAGGTGGCTTAGCCTCCGTCTTTTCTTATTAAATCGAAACAGACTGCCCGAAAATGAGGCTCTTCTTCGGCTCGAGGGCCGCGAGAAGAATGTTTCCAAGTACAGCGATCGCCAGGATCTCACCGATACCGACGGTAAGCATAAGATACGGGATCATGTCCGGTACGCCGTACGCGAAGCGGAGTACGAAGGGAATGATGATCGTGTTCGACAGGATCGGCGGCACGCATACGAGCCATTTGCTGATGTTTCGAACCTCGTAGCTCAGCACGGCGCCGATGAAGGTCGCGAGGGTGCCGAAGATGATGTCCGGGAGTGCTGCACCGCCGAGGATGTTGCCAAGCAGGCAGCCGAGGGTTACGCCCGGGACGCCAGCGAAGGTGAAGTACGGCAGGATGCAGAGTGCCTCTGAGATCCGGAACTGGATCGCACCGAAGCTGATGGGTGCGAAGGCAAGGGTCAGCGCGACGTAAATCGCCGCGATGATCGCGGACTGGGCGATCAGGACAGTCGTTTTGTTGTTTTTCATTGTAATGTTCTCCTGTAGTTTTGTTTTACGTGAGGAAGGTCACGAACTCACGTGTGGCTGTTCATTACTGAACCTTCGTATTATAGCATCGCGGTATGGGTGTGTCAAAGGTGTATGGCTTCGCGCTCCTCGAGCGCGGAACTGGCGGACCGGAAATGCGGGCGTCTGCCTGTGGCGAATGGTGGGGCACCCTCCTCACTGCTCGAAAGTCTAATCACTATCCAGCCATCCCGAGCTGGGCCGGCCCAATTCAGGAAAAATCGCTGAAGGGATTTTTCCTTCAATGGGCCTAAAAAATCGGGCCTTGTGGGCGCCGATTTTTTACCCTGCTCGGGATGGCTGGCTAGCGAAGACTTTCGGCTTTATGTTCGTACGGGTGCCCCACCATTCGCCACAGGCAGACGCCCGCATTTCCGGTCCGCCAGTTCCATACTCAAGGAGCGGTTTTGGCTCTTGAAGCTTTTGACTTTCCTTTATTCACCGCCTGCGGCGGTGATTTCTTCGACGAGGTTCAGGTAGTCGCCGCAGTATTTCTCATATAATGGGGCGACGGCGGCGCGGAAGTTTGCTTTTTCGGGTTCTGGGAGGGTGATGGCTTCGGTGCCGGCGGAGAGGACGCGGGCGCGGGATTGGTCGCGGCGCTTGTTCCATAGGGCTTTTTCGTAGTCGGCTGCTTCTTCGGCGCAGATCTCGATGGTGGTGCGGTCTTCGTCGGACAGGGCGTCGTAGGTGGCCTGTGACATGAGGACGAGCTCGGGAACGCGGGTGTGTTCGTCGAGGGTAAAGTATTTGGCATATTCGTAATGCTTCATAGCTTCGTAGGAGGACCAGTTGTTTTCCGCGCCATCGATTTCGCCGGTTTCAAGTGCGGAATAGACATCTTCGTAAATGAGTGGCACGGGCGCGGCGCCTAAGCTCCGTACGACGTCCTCCATGAGTGCAGACTGCTGAACACGGATCTTCAACCCCTTCATATCCGAAAGCCCCCGTACCGGCGTTTTCGTATAGAAGTTTCTTGCGCCGGCATCAAACCATGTCAGGGCAACAAGACCTGTTCCCTGAAAGGAAGCCTTCATCTCTCTTCCAATGTCTCCATCAAGCACCTCCCACATGTGGTGTGCATCCTTGTAAAGATAGGGCATC
>JAZASQ010000176.1:0-3562 GCA_036343235.1 Lachnospiraceae bacterium | reverse complement strand
TCGAGACAGCCTAAGGCCCATAGACTGTCAGAATTTCTCCATGCCGAACATCATCCGAAGCCATGAAGGCATTGCGATTCCTCCTTTTTAAGGCACGAAGACCGTGATGAGCTGCGGCGCCAGGACCATGACGAGGCCGCCGCCGATCCGCTTGAAAGCTGACGACTGCATCACGCCGTCCTGTGACTGCATCGATGTCCCCCACTCGAAAAAGCCCCAGAGAAGGACGATGGTTCCGATTGACGATACTAATGATTTCACGATGTCGAGAAGGTTATTAAAGCCGCTCGTGATCGTGCTGCTGGCGCCTGATTGTGCCGGCGGGTTCGTGTCCGCGAAAGCCACGAGTTCAGGGCTCATTATGAATAATGTAAAGAGCGCCAGCCCGCAGCCGACCGTGATTGCCTTCTCAATGCGGCGTTTGCGAAGCTCCGGATCGACAGTTGCTGCTTTTACGCTGTTGATTTCTGCAGTCTGTACCTTGCTTTCCAAAGAGTTTCTGGAATTTCTGATCGCGATCAGGTCTCCGATCTTTGTCTTGATACCATTGTTCATCTGCGCATCGATGAACTTCTGAATGCTTTCTCCTATCATGCTTTACCTCCGCTTGTTTACCTTCCTGCCTGCAAACCAGGCGCCGCCTCCGCCGATGCCGATGACAATGGCCCAGAAGATCAAGCCCTTGAAGGGCTCCATCTTCACCGGCAAAGCGTTCCTTACCAAAACTGCAACGACAACAGCCGCAGCCGCCATGATGATCATCACGACGACCGCGGCCGGATTGATGCCTCTACGCATTTCACTTCCGCCTTTCTGCTCTATATAATTCATAAAGTTCCTGAAATCCCGTCCAAAGAAAAACGGACCGACCGAAGCCGATCCGCTGCACGAAAAAAGGACCTGAGAGATTGCGCTTTCTCTCAAGTCCTTTTCACTGAAAGGAGTTCCAGTTTTGTCAAAGAGTATCTGTCTGTCCTTTTTGACGATTCTACTGTAGCAGAAACGCTGCTGAATGAAAACAGCAAAGAAGGGCCAAAGGGGGGCCCTCTCAGTTTGTGCAAAAGAAAAGGCGGGGACCGTAATCCCCGCCCACTCTCAAAGACGAGAACGTCTTTGTCGGTATGCTATTTGTTTGGTCAATCCGACATTCTACTCCACGGGTGTAATGACCGGCTTGCCGTCACTGCCAAGCAGCGGTGTTATGCTTCCGGTATAACCAACTGCATGCCATAGGTAATTAACGCCTGTCTGCGTATCAACCCAGATCTCGTTTTCTCCCGTCGGGTCAGAATAGATTTTTTTGAATCTGGGCGGCTGTTTTTCTTTCTTATTCCCAAACATATCTTCATCCTCTCTTGTGTATCACCCGAAGAACTGCCTCCAATATTCCATAAGCTACGCCCGCGATGGGCCATACGATCCAGGTTGTTCCCCAGGCAAAAGTCACAAAGCTCCAGAGAAGATAGATCACCGTTGCTGCCGTCCAATAGATGGAAGAAATAAAGCGGTTGTTATGAGCTTCTGCCTTGGCTTCCTTGGAGAACTCGCCTTCTTCGAGCAGAATGGAATAGCTGCCCCAGATAATATTGGTCTTCACGATACAGAACACGCCGATCCCGACCAGGATCAGCACAGCTGCCAGGGGAAATGTATTTTTCAGTGAGAACCCTACGCCATCTTCAAGCGGCGTGGAAAAGAGGATCATGGGAATGACTGCACCCACACAGAGGGCAATGCCTCCGACCAGCAGATAGGTATGGGTCCTGCGGTATTTCTCGCGCCGTTCCTTCACCAGCCCCGTCACGTCATATTCCGTGTCCAGCGAACTCGTGACATAGCCCATGAAGGGGCCATCGGCCAGTCCGTCCAGGACGAAAAGGATCACGGCCGCTGCGACCATGATGAAAAAGGCAAGGAGTCCCAGCCGGGCACTTACTCCGGCCTCCGCCAGAAAAATCAGCGGAACCGGGGACAGGATGCAGAGCAGTACGCCGATGCTGACCCGGTTCGATTTTGAATTCCGGTAGTCAATGAAGCCATTGGCGTCCTGCATGGATACCCTCTTTTCAGGAAGTGTATCATCAGTGCCTCCCACTGCAGCATCTTCTTCTCCGCTTGGCGCTTCCATATTATCCTTGAGAAGATAATCCGTCGACACGCCGAAAAGCTCCGACATCATGAGGATCCGCTTCATGTCCGGTGTGCTCTGAGCACTCTCCCATTTGGAAACGGACTGCCGGCTCACCTCGAGCTTCTCTGCCAGTTCCTCCTGGGACCAGCCGTTCTTTTTCCTGAGATCAATAATCTTGTCTGCCAGTATCATACTGCCTCCCTTTCTCCGGCCGTACCGGAAAGTCTTCTGTTTTTTGATGGCTCAATCCTACAGGAAAAAGCAGTTGCCGGCCAGAAAGTCCGCCTGGCAATCTGTAAACTCACGGTTGCAACCCCTGTAAACAGGGCTTTACTGTACGCTCTATTCCTCCATACAGAGCAGAGTATAGCAGAGCTCGGAAATGGATATGGTAAAACCTGCGTAAAAAAAGCGGAGACTGCGATCCCCGCCCACATTCTCAAAGTCTTCGACCATTCTCATCAAAGTTCTCTCTCAATGCTCTTTCAGTAAAAGGGATTGGAAGAACAAGGAAGACACATTGAGCCAGTTCCAGAATACCGCCGACAAAACCGACTGTATCTTCACTCCGGCCATGAACCAGAAGCATGACGATAACCGAAGGGACTAGCATAACGATTCCCATCCGGAAAAATATCCGACCGGAAAACAGATGAGCAAAATCCCAGGTTTCCTGACTCTTCCTGGACATCTTGGTTCGGTAGCCAAAAATCCCGTTAATCTTCTTCGGCGGCCTTTTGATAAAGACTGCACCGATGATGATCATGACGAGTGGAATCAACAGAGACATGATGAACATGAAGATGTAAAAGGGCATCATGGATTATCCTTCTTTTCTCGCTGGTAAGGTCATCGATATTTTTGTCAGTGTTCTTCATTGCGTTTTACTTGCCGCGACAAACTGGGATTGAGCCCGCCGCAGGAGGGCGATGCAAATTGCCCTGAAAGGGCAATTTGATGGGCCTCGCATAGAATTGTTCTAAATACTTAGAGCTCATTAACTTCTGGTTTGTCGAGCTCCGCAGAAATAGTAACACAGGACACTTTCTTTTTCCACAGAAAAAGGCGGGGACTGCATTCTCTGCAATCCCCGCCCGTCCTCAAAGACTCAGCGTCTTTGTCGGTATACTGTTTGCGATTGTCTTGGCAACTTCTTCAGCGCCTTCGGTGACTTCTGCAGCGTCACCCTTGACCGCAGCGGCCGCCGCTTCCGGGTCATCAGGACTCTTCCCAAGCCTGCGGCTTGGGCCCCTCCTCATGACAAATTCCGCGGCCTTTCCTCCGCCCCGGCTCTTTGCGAGCATCCGCTTCTCGATAGCGGCGAAATCATAGTCGTGCTCCGGGAAGCTGTGGATCTTGTCGTATGTCGCCTGGCTCATGCCGGCCGGCGGCTTCTTCTTGGCTGCCGCGGGCTCGATGCCTTCCCAGCCC
>JAZASQ010000175.1:0-3637 GCA_036343235.1 Lachnospiraceae bacterium | reverse complement strand
GTGCAGGGAATCTTGATGACGAAGTTGGGAGAAATCTTTGCGATCTTCTCGGCCTCGGCCACCAGAGTGTCGGCATCGCTGATATGGGGATTGACTTCAACGGAAATCGGGAACTTCTCATAGCCGTCAAGGCCTTCCCTTTTTACGAAAGCAGCCAGGTCGTTTACCGCTGTCATGAAAGGCTTGCCGCTGTTCATGATGTGGTTGGGATTCGTCGTGACGCCGTCAATTCCGAATGTCCCGTAGGCTTCCTCGATTTCATCCATTTTTGCGCTGTCCAGAAAGTACTTCATAGTCGTTTTCTCCTTTAAATTTTTCTATACATTCCCGGGGCCCCTGCCCCGGTTTTTTACATCATTGAATCTTTCCAATGGCCAAGAGGTCGTCATACATTACCGCGTCCTTTTTTACGAAGACCGGCGGGCTTCCGATGGGGGCTTCTATTTCATATGTTCCGCCGAAGTATTCCTTCCCGGTCCACAGATGAACCCAGGTAGCGTCAGGCAGACGGACGGTCCGGGAGACGGCCCCTTCCTTAAGGACCGGTGCTACAAGCAGGTCTGTCCCCAGAAGGTACTCGGTCTTTTCGTCCCAGAAGTCTCCATCCGAATACTCGTAGAAGATGGGCCGCATGACCGGGATACCGGCGCGAGCGGCCTCGGCCTGCACCACATGTAAATAGGGGGCGAGCGCCGCATGCCTGTTTGACGCGAGTGAAAGCGAGCGCAGGAGCTCTTCATCCCCATCGAACTGGACATTCCGGGAAGGCTGATTGCCCTCGTGGAATCTGAAGAGGGGCGAAAAAGTATTCATCTCCTCCCACCGTATCAGGAGCTCCTTCGACCGGGTCATGTCCATAACGGTCGTGTAGCCGCCCGCATCCGAATGGGCGATGGGAAAACCGCTCATAGCAAGGGACAGGCTGGCCGGAATGACAGACGGCAGCCCGTCGTCTATTGACCAGTCCACATGCTGGTCCCCGGTCCACATGAGAAGGGAGTCTTTCACAGTCCCTGTGAAACCGGCCCTCGTGAAGAAGACCTCCCCCAGCTTCCCGCTCTCTTCCACAGCCTCCCGGTTCAGCTTTGCCCAGATGGCCGGCCACTGATTGTGAAGGGCCGCCGGGTCCTCGCCGGAATACAGCACGCAGTCTGTCGGCAGGTACTCGCCGAAGTCCGCCATCCAGCCGCCCATGCCGATACCGATCATGTTCTTCTTGATGAGGTCCTTGTACCAGGTGTAAGCCTCAGGATTCGTGAAGTCCACCATGGCTGCCGGGAAGGTCGTAATCGTGACCTGATAATCCTCGCCCTTTTCGTTCTTCACGCAGTAGCCCTTTTCGCGGGCTTCCTGATATAAGCCCTTCTCGAGTGCCAAGAAGGGATTGATGTAGCCGAGGAAGCGGATACCATTTTCCTTCCACTTCGCGATATATTCCGGCAGGTCATGATAAAGCTCCCTGTCATACTCCCAATTCCACATGACCTGGTAGCCGAAGCCCGTCCGTCGGCAGCCGCACCAGTCCTGGGACCAGACCCCGGTCACCCTGGCCCCCGCTTGCTCCGCCGCTGCCAGCTTCTCTTCAATTCGTTCCGGCCCCTCCTGGACCGCAAGGATGGCCCCCTCATTGACCCAGTCCGGCAGGACGGGAGGCCGCCCCAACAAGGTGGACAAAAGTTCCGAGAGAGCGGTAAAGCTTTCGGCCTTCCCGAGAATAATGTAAGGCGCCTCCTCAGTCTCAATCGTCACCTGTCCGCCCACCGTGAAGTCAAACACAGCGAAGCGGTCCGTTTTCACAAGGACGAACTCCTTCGTATCCGTCGTAAAGACCGGCATGGCGAAGTAGGACTCGTACTCAGAAAACTTCCCGACGTGGTCCGGATGCACCCCCGTCAGCTTCTGCCGGATCAGTTTCTTCCCGATTCGCCGGCTATTCTGATGCTCGGCCACCCAAATCCGCACCCTTTCTCCTGCAAGGTCGAATTTCGAATAGGTCTCCCCGCAGCCGTAAAAATGCCTGGCCTCTGTCGGAAGTGTTGTGAAGTAACGGTTATAGTCTCCGCACCCCTTCACTTCGATTCTTGTAAGCGCCCCGTCTGTCTTTACGGAAAGCCCGGCTTCCTCTGCAGAGAGCCTGTGCCTCTTTCCCGTCTTCCTCCGGTAACGGAAGCTCCCGTGGGACATGGTGAAGCGGTCCTCGCCCCGGGCTGCCTCGATTTTTATTTCCATAGATAACCCCTTTTACGAGTATTTTTTAACTCGTTTAATTAATTACAGTATAGTCCTCTTCGTAAGGATTGCAAGCCCTTTTTGAAATCTGCTTCAGACAATCCGCCCTGCTCCATGCTTCCGATTTTTGTCTTGCAATCAGGCCTCTGAACTGCTATATTATTTCGGTCGGCAAGAGTCACCGGCAGAAATTTTTGCAGATGTAGTTCATTGGTAGAATGCGACCTTCCCAAGGTTGAGAGGCGGGTTCGATTCCCGTCATCTGCTTAGCAACGAGAAGCAACACCGAAAAAGAGCCTTCTGGCAGGAGGAAAATTTATTTTCCGAGTGCCATAAGGCTTTTTTTCGAAAGTTGCGGCGACTGCCGCGACGAAAAAGGTGCCGTAGGCACCTTGGAGTGAGGACGGTCGGCACAACGGGAAAAGGCGCCAATAGGCGCCTTTTCGTGTTGCTTCGACTATTTACTTATCCTGCTTAAGCAGCGCTTCCACTTCCTTCGTTCCCTTCCCGAGAAGTCCGTTCGTGAAAAGCTCCGCCAGCTGTTCGGGGCTGCCCATGCACTTCGTGCAGTAGGTCTTCACTTCGATATAGACGGATACCGAATGCCCGTCTACAGTGATGTCGTTTACAAACATGTCCCGGATGTGGTCAGCTGCGTCATCCGGGCTGACGCCGGCAGGCAGCTGACTCAGGATCAGGAAGTTGCCCAGGCTCTCCCGGCCGATGACGGAATAGGCCCCGTACTCCTTCAGGAGCATAGCGCCGACCTCCTTCAGAATGGCCGTCACAACCTTTTCCTCATAGGCGGCCGTCAGGTCACTGAAGTTTTCGATGGATATGAGAATTCCCGCAAAATCCCGGTGGGCTACATTATACTCATCGAGGTAATAGGCGAAGGCTCCGGTCATGCCGGGCAGAGAAAGAAGCCCCGTCATCGGGTCGACCCGCTTTAAGAATTCCGGCAGGTCCTCCTCCTCCCCGGCGTCCATATCCTTGAACATGCCGACCAGGCCCACAATCTGCCCGTCTTTATAAACAGGGTACTTCGAACAGGTGATATTGTGGTTCCTACCGCGGATGATGCAGGTCCCGGGCACATTCCGGACAACCTTGCCCTTATTGACCACGTCCTCCTCGTCCCGGAAATAGATGGCAGGGTTCACATGCCAGCCCATGTCGATGTCCGTCTTTCCGAGGATAGCCGTCTGGGAGTCGAAGCCGTAGTACTTGAGGAAGTTGACATTCGCCCCCTGGAAACGGAGGTCCTTGTCCTTCCAGAAAATCTTCTGATCCGTGAAGTTGACGTAGGCCCGCCACATGTCCGCGTCCCTGAGCCGGTCCAGATCGGGATATGCCTCGCGTTCCTCCTGCTGCATGCCCAGAAGCCACTGCTCCGGCACATTGCGGT
>JAZASQ010000174.1:0-3637 GCA_036343235.1 Lachnospiraceae bacterium | reverse complement strand
CGCCTGGTACTATGTCTGGGCCGAAAAGGTCGGCGTCGGAAAGCAGATTTCAAACCTCTACATCGCCCGGATGGAAAGTCCGACAAAGCTTGCCACAGTCCAGGTCCTTCTGACCACTCCCGACTACTCCTGGGAGCGGGGTGAGTTCTGGGTTGACGAAGGCCCGGCCGTCATCCGGCATGAAGACCGCCTGTGGCTGACCTTCTCTGCATCGGACACGGGTCCCTCCTACTGCGTGGGCCTCATGTCGGCGGATGCGGATGACGACCTCCTCGATCCCCTGTCGTGGCACAAGGAGCGCGAGCCTTTCCTTGCGAGCGCCCCGGCCCTGGGCCTATATGGCCCCGGCCACAACTCCTTCACGACGGACGAAGGCGGCAATGACATCATGGTCTTTCATGCAAGGCCTACGGACCATATCGTGACGGACGACCCCCTCTATGACGACAGCCGGTCCACCTACCTGGCCCCGCTGAAATGGGATGCGGACGGAAGGCCCCTTCTGGAGCTCTGAAGAATATGAAAAAGAAACTTATCAGCGTGGCCGCCGTTGCTGTCTGCGCCTGCCTTCTCCTGGCAGCCGTACTTGGCAGCGGAACGGATACGGACGCGCAGGAACTTTCAAAGGAAGATATGAAGAAAAGCGACCTTTCCACGGGCTGCTGTGTCCACGATCCCCAGGTGCTCTACGACAGCGCGAGCGACAAGTACTATATGTACGGCACCCACATGACGGGGGCGGTCGGCGACACCCTCACGGACTTTGAGATGGTCTACGACGGGGTCCGGCCTTCGAACAAGATGTTTTCGAATCTCTTCGATATCCCGGACGGGGAGAAGCTGCCTGCAGCCTTCAGCTTCGTCGGCAAGAACGAGCAGCGGGGCTACTCTGTATGGGCCCCCTCCATCATCTATGACGAGATCATGGGGAAATACCTCATGTATTTCTGCACGACGTCGTCCTTCATCAAGAGCTCCCTCTGCCTGGCGACCGCCGACAGTGCGGCCGGTCCCTACAAGTTCGAAAAAATATTACTCTCATCCGGTTTTACGCGTTCCACCGTCGACAAGACGGACTTCTATGAGGTCTGCGGAAGCGATGCAAAACTCTCGGATTATGTGCGAAACGGCTCTTTCATAAATACCCTCTGGCCGAACTGCATCGATCCGGCACCCTTCTACGACAAAGACGGCAGAATGTGGATGACATACGGCTCCTGGTCGGGCGGGATCTTCCTCCTTGAGCTCGACCCGGCCACGGGAGACGTCATCCATCCGGACGCGGACCCCAATAACGGCGTGGACAGGTACTACGGCTGCCGTCTCATCGGCGGCGGCCACCACGCCATCGAGGGGCCTTACATCAATTATGACCCGGACACGGATTATTATTATCTCTTCGTCTCCTACGGCAATCTCCAGGCCAACGGCGGCTACCAGATCCGCGAGTTCCGTTCGAAGGATGTGACGGGCCCCTACGTTGACGAAAAGGGCGAGGCCCCCAACCTCGAGAACGGGGACGACTTCAACAAGTACGGTGTCAAGGTTATGGGGAACTACTCCTTCCCCTCCCAGGAGACTGCCTACAAGGCCCCCGGCGGCCAGTCGGTCTTCACGGGCCGCGACGGCAACCTCTACATCGTCTACCACGAGCGTTTTGACAACGGCACCGAGGACCACGAACCCCGCGTCCACCGCCTGTTTGAAACAGAGGACGGGTGGCTTACAGCAGCCCCCTTTGAAGTGACAGGGGAGGGCGATACGGCAGACAGTCTCATGACTAATGTAGAGCCCGCCGGCACCTGGTACCTTGTGAAACACCGGCTCGATGTCACAAAGAAGGTCCGTCAGGCCAAAAAGTGCACCTTCAATACGAAGGGAACTTTCGAAGGCGACTACAGCGGGACATTTAGCGTGAAGAAGGATTCTCCTTACATCACAGTCGAGCTCGACGGGGTGACTTATCAGGGAGTTCTTGCGAAAGGCACAGACGAGGCCGGAAACAGCGTCATCTACTTCACGGCAGCCGGAAACGACAATGAGTCCCTCTGGGGCGTCCACTACGTCAGTGAGTGAGGCGGAAGAAAGGAAATACCAAATGGCAGATCTTTATATTAATAATAAAAAGAAATTGAGCCACATAGAGCCTGAAGTCTACGGCCACTTCTCCGAGCATCTCGGCCGCTGTATCTATGAAGGCATCTATGTCGGCGAAAATTCCGACATTCCCAATGAAAACGGTATGCGGAAGGATGTCGTTGAGGCCCTGAAGGCCATAGACATCCCCGTTCTCCGCTGGCCCGGCGGCTGCTTTGCAGACGAGTACCACTGGATGGACGGCATCGGGCCGAAGAATGAGCGCAAGAAGATGATCAACACCCACTGGGGCGGGGTCACGGAGGACAACTCCTTCGGTACCCACGAGTTCTTCGAGCTCCTGAGGCAGCTCGGGGCCAAGGCCTATGTCAACGGCAACGTCGGCTCCGGCACGGTCCAGGAGATGTCCGAATGGGTCGAGTACATGACTTTCGGCGGCGTCTCCCCCATGGCAGAGCTCCGGAAGAAGAACGGCCACGAAGAGCCCTGGACCGTCAGCTTCTTCGGCGTTGGGAATGAGAACTGGGGCTGCGGCGGCAATATGACGCCGGAGTTCTACGGGAATATGTACCGCCGCTACCAGACCTACGTCCGTCAGTACAATCCGGACCGCATGATCAAGAAGGTCTGCTGCGGACCCAACGTTGACGACTATCACTGGACGGACGGAGTCATGAAGACCTGCTTCGACCACGTGCCGGAACAGTGGCACGGCTTCATGGACTTTCTCTCTTTACATTATTATGTCCATCCTGAAGGCTGGGAAATCAAGGGCTCGGCCACGGACTTCGACGAAGCCGTCTGGTTCAAGACCCTGAAGAAGGCCCTCTACATGGATGAACTCATCCGCCGCCATGGGGCCATCATGGACATTTATGACCCCGGCAAGTTCGTCGGCCTCTCCGTTGACGAGTGGGGCGACTGGTTCACCGTGGAGCCCGGCACGAACCCCGGCTTCCTCTACCAGCAGAACACCGTCCGCGACGCCCTTGTCGCCGGCGTGACCCTCAATATTTTCAACAAGCACTCCGACCGTGTCCGCATGGCCTGCCTGGCCCAGATGGTGAACGTCCTTCAGTCCGTCCTCCTGACTGAAGGCGAGAAGATGGTGAAGACGCCTACGTATCATGTCTTCCACATGTACCGCCACCACCAGGACGCAGACCTTCTGGAAAGCTCCCTCACCGGGGTTGAGAAAATCGGAACCGATGAAAACAAGGTTCCTGCCGTGACGGAATCCGTCTCCGAAAAGGACGGAGTCATCACGATCACCCTCAGCAACCTCGACCCCGCATCTTCCCACGGCATCGATATTCATGTCGCAGGGGCGGAATCCCTCTCCGTAAAGGAAGCCAGACTTGTCACGGGCGCCATGCAGGCGCATAATGATTTCGACACACCGGACGTTGTGACAGAGGAAGCCTTTACAGGTATTTCCGGCAGCGGAAACACCTTCAAGGCGGACCTTCCTGCAGCGAGCGTGGTGGAAATCAGACTCGGGTGATACTTTACCGGCCGGCGGTGTCAAAGCCTCCGGTCG
>JAZASQ010000173.1:0-3657 GCA_036343235.1 Lachnospiraceae bacterium | reverse complement strand
GAGGACCGCCCTGGATGCCGGGGAAGACGGCCTTATTGAAGTTATATTTCTTGTTGGCTTCCTCTGTCGCCATGATCATGCCGCCCCGGGGACCGCGAAGGGTCTTGTGGGTCGTGGTCGTCACGATATCGGCATAGGGAACCGGCGACTGGTGCAGGCCGGCAGCGACCAGACCGGCGATGTGGGCCATATCCACCATGAGGACTGCCCCGCACTTGTCCGCGATTTCCCGGAACTTCTTGAAGTCGATGGCTCGCGCGTACGCGCTCGCGCCGGCAATGATCATCGCGGGCTTACACTCCATGGCGATTTTCTCGACCTCATCGTAGTCGATGAAGCCGTCCGCATTGACCCCATAGGGCACGATATTGAAGTAGGTCCCGGAGAAGTTCACGGGGCTTCCGTGGGTGAGATGTCCGCCCTGGTCCAGAGCCATGCCCATGATGGTGTCGCCGGGCTTGCATACTGCAAACTCGACAGCCATATTGGCCTGGGCGCCGGAATGGGGCTGGACGTTTACATACTCGCAGCCGAAGAGCTCCTTCGCCCGGTTTCTTGCCAGTTCCTCGACGACATCTACACACTCGCAGCCGCCGTAGTAGCGGTGGGCAGGATAACCTTCCGCGTACTTGTTTGTAAGGACACTGCCCATGGCGGACATGACTGCCGGAGAAACCCAGTTCTCCGAGGCGATGAGCTCGATGTGGTCAGACTGGCGCTTGTACTCTGCACTTATTGCGTCAGCAATTTCGGGGTCTTCCCTGTGGATGTCGTCGATCGTGTACATGGCAATTCCTTTCTTTTTTAGCGAAGCCGGCTCGACCTTCGGTCGAGCCGGCTTCTTATTCACGTGCAAAAATTATTTTCAGACTACTAGTCCGCCGTTCTCCTTCGTGGCCTTGGCGGCAGGCTTCTTCTTCTGAGCTACCTGTTTGTCCAGGCCGCCCTTGCCGGGGAAGTGGACCTTCATGATGTACCAGAGCTCCGTAGCGATGCAGATGGAGGAATAGGTACCGCAGGCAACGCCGACCAGCAGAGGGAAGGCAAATTCCTTGACAGAAGATACACCCAGAATCAGGAGCATCGTAATGGTCAGAGCTGTCGTAATGGAGGTCGAAAGGGACCGGGACAGAGTCTGGGAAATCGAGTCATTTGCCAGGTCCTTCAGGGTGTCCTTATTTACCACGCGCAGGGACCGGTAGTTCTCACGCAGCCGGTCGAAGATGACGATGGTATCGTTGACTGAGTAACCGATGACGGTCAGGATGCAGGCGATGAAGGCCGAGCCGACCGACAGACGGAACAGGGCATACATGGTGAGGGTTACGAGAACGTCGTGGCCCAGGGCGATGATGGCCGAGGATGCCAGACGGAAGTCGCGGAACCGTACCCAAATATAGAGCAGCATGAAGATGACCGCTACGATGACGGCGCGGACCGAAGTCGACCGCATCTCACCGGAAATCGTTGAAGAAATATTCTCGGAGGAGATGGCGTCTTCCTTGACTCCGAAGTTGTCCTCAAGAGCCTTGTTCAGGGACTCACGCTCGGTGAGGTTCAGGGTCCGGGTCTTTATAATTACGGAGTTTCCGTTGTTTACCTTCTGGGTCTGGATATCGTTGTCGCCGGTGACTTTGGCAACGACGGGTACGATATCGGACTCAATCTCTTCGATTGTGTATTCCTTGTCAAAGTTGACCGTAGTCGCAGTGCCGCCGGAGAACTCAAGGCTGTAGTTCAGAGCCTTCTTCCCCATAGCGGAGTTTGCGATCATGGCGATGATGCCGCAGGCAATCAGGGCGATGGAAATGAAGAAGAAGAGGAAGCGCTTGTTGATGAATTCGAGCCGCTTCTCGGGACGGGCCTTGCCGTAAATCTTTACATTGTCCACGCCGACAGAGAGGAAGCTCTGCATCAGCAGACGGGTGATGATGAGGGCCGTAAACATGGAAAGGACGACGCCGAGGGCCAGGGTAATGGCGAAGCCCTTGACGGTACC
This sequence comes from Lachnospiraceae bacterium, assembly GCA_036343235.1. Classification (GTDB taxonomy): domain Bacteria; phylum Bacillota; class Clostridia; order Lachnospirales; family Lachnospiraceae; genus RUG306. The sequence goes on along the minus strand of JAZASQ010000173.1, from coordinate 1,658 downwards.
GGTGCCCATGATTCCAAGGACAGCCGCTGCAATCAGGGTCGTGACGTTTCCATCGATGATGGCGGACATAGCCCGGTGGAAGCCGGAGCCGCAGGCCGAAAGAAGGGACTTTCCGTCACGGAGTTCCTCCCGGATACGGGAGAAGATGATGACGTTCGCATCGACGGCCATACCGATAGAGAGGATGATACCTGCAATACCGGGCAGGGTCAGGGTGATATCAAAGAGATAGAGGATTGAAACAATCAGTTCCGTATAGAGAATCAGGGCAAGGGATGCGATGAAGCCGGGGAACTGGTATACGATGATCATGAAGACAAAGACCAGAAGGAGGCCGATGCCGGCTGCCATGTAGGACGTGGACAGGGCATTGGAACCCAGCTGGGCGCCAACGACCTCGGACTGCAGTTCCTTGAGCTCCAGGTTCAGACCGCCGATCCGGATATAGGAGGCCAGGTTCTCAGCCTCGGAGAAATCGGACATGCCGTTGATGACGGCGTTTCCGTCCGTGATGGATGCCTGTACGGCAGGAACAGAAACGAAACGGTCGTCGTAATAGATGCCGATGGTATCATTGCTGTCGGCGTAGGCTTCCGCCGTGGCGTCCGCAAACGCCGTCGTGCCCTCGTCATTCAGGGAAATCTGTACGACAGGCTCACTGGCCTTCGTCGTCTGGTCCTGCTCGTAGGTAGCCGTAGCGGACTTGACTTCGGAGCCGTCAAGGACGATGCCGCCGTTTTCCTGCAGCTCGTCAATCGTCTTGTTCAGGACATATTCGCCCTTGGAAGAATCATAGGAATAATTCTCGTTCCCGTCGGAATCCTTGTGCTTGATGAAGTAGAGCTTGCCGGGGGTACCGAGTTCCTCGAGAATCGCGTTCGCATCGGACACGCCGGGGATCTCGACCGTAATCCGGTTGTCGCCGACCTGGTATACGGAAGCTTCCGTCGTCTTCGTGTCTTCGCCAAGGTCGCTTTCGATACGCTTCTGCAGCTTGTAGATGGTGTCCTTCATATCCTCGGCCGAGGGAGTCTCCCCGACGACTTCATATGTGATTGACACACCGCCGGCCAGGTCCAGGCCGAGCTTCAGGTTTCTGTCCTTGCCCATGCCCGTCGACTTCAGAATCGACAGGGAGTAGTAACCCAGGGCAACGAGGACTGCGAGGAAGACCACCAGTACGATGACTCCCGTCCTCTTCTTCATCCGTTTCATTTCGTAATACACTCCTAATTATGGTTTATAGTGACTAATTTAGGACACCGGCTCCGTTCGGAGTCCCGCCCTTCCAAAACAGCCCGGGGGACTGGTTTGTTCTACATTATTCTGAAAGCGCCGCATCGGCCTTCAGGGCAATGGCGCATTCGACCCGTTTCCGCTGCAGTTCGCAGCCGATTTCATAGGGCATGTGGATGTCGCCGTTCGCGTGGTAGGCGTTCGCCGCACAGCCGCCGCTGCAATAGTAGCGGGCGAAGCAGGTCCGGCACTCAGGCTTTTCGTAGACGTTGCACTTCTTGAAGGACTCAACAAGGTCCGTCTTTTCAACGCCCCGCCATACATCCCCGAGCAGGAACTCGGGCTCGCCGACGAACTGGTGGCAGGGATAGAGGTCGCCTTCGGGGGTGACCGCCAGGTATTCACTGCCGGAACCGCAGCCG
>JAZASQ010000172.1:0-3694 GCA_036343235.1 Lachnospiraceae bacterium | reverse complement strand
TGGAGGGTTATTATTATGACAGAAGAAAAGAAAGCCAGACCGTTTGGATTTGCGGACAAGATCGGTTACGCATTCGGTGACTTCGGAAATGATTTCACATTCATGCTTTCCGTCATGTTTCTGATGAAGTTCTATACGGATGTGGTAGGCGTCAGCGCCGCGATCGTCGGCATCATGATGATGGTGGCCCGCTTCGTGGACGCATTCACGGATGTGGCCATGGGGCAGATTGTAGACCGGTCGGCGCCGGCAAAGGACGGCAAGTTCAAGCAGTGGATGCGCCGCTTCATGGGCCCGGTTGCCGTGGCTTCCGCCCTGATTTTCGCCCCCTGGGTGGCTTCCTTCCCCATGGGCGGCCGGATTGCCTGGATGCTGATTACATATATTCTCTGGGGTTCCGTATGCTATACCGGTGTGAATATCCCCTATGGTTCCATGGCATCGGCCATCACTTCGGATCCGAAGGAGCGCCAGTCCCTTTCTACATGGCGTACAATCGGCGCCACCATGGCCGCCACGGCAATCGGGGTCATTCTTCCTATGGTTGTCTATTACCGTGACGCGGAAGGCCATACGATGATTTCATCCGGGCGCATGTTCGGGGCTGCCGTTGTCTGCTCCATCGGTGCCATCGTCTGCTACCTGCTCTGCCTGTCCCTGACGACGGAGCGCGTGAAGATTGAAAAAGTCGGCGGCAAGGGCGGAGAGAAGGTCAATGTCATAAAGACCATTTTTACCTCCCGCTCCCTTCTGGGAATTATCGTGGCAGCCCTTGTATTCCTGCTGGCCCAGCTTTCCCTGTCCGGCATGGCTGCCTATATCTTCCCCAACTACTTCAACAATGCGAAAGGTCAGTCCATGGTGACGCTCGTGGGCACGGTGGTGACCCTCGTTCTTTCCGTCTTTGTTTCAAAGCTTGTTTCCCGCTTCGGAAAAAAGGAAGTCGGAATCATCGGAAGCCTTCTCACGACAGCGACTCTGCTTGTCATCTATTTCCTGCATACGACAAACATGACGGTCTATATCGTCCTTTATGCGGTCGCCTACATCGGCCTTGCTCTTTTCAACCTGATCATCTGGGCCATGATCACGGATGTCATTGACGATATGGAGCTGAAGAACGGAGTCCGTCAGGACGGAACGGTCTACTCTGTATATTCCTTTGCCAGAAAGCTGGGCCAGGCCTTTTCTTCCGGACTTACCGGCGGCCTGCTTACTATCATCGGCTATACAAAGGAAACCCAGTTTGACGAATCCGTAGTCAACGGAATCTATGACGTGACGGCAATCGCACCGGCCATCGGCTTTGCGGTTCTGGCTGTAGTACTGATCTTCCTTTACCCTCTTTCCAGGAAGAAGGTCGAAGAAAATGCTAAGGCCCTTGCTGCAAAGCGGGCTTCCTGAAATGAAAGGGGTTATATTAATATGCTGTATCCGATTATGACTTCTTCCCGCCTGGTAAGTGACCTTTCCGGGGTTTGGGATTTCAAGCTGGTCAATTCCAAAGGCTTCGAAGAAAAGTGGTATGAAAAGCCGCTCGAAGACCCCATGACCATGCCCGTTCCCTCTTCCTACAACGATCTGAAGGAAGGGGTCGATTTCAGGGACTTCTACGGCTGGGTCTTCTACCAGAGGACCTTTTCCCTGCCGAAGTACATTGAAGACAGCCAGCGGGTGGTGCTCCGCTGCGATGCAGTCACCCACTATGCAAAAGTCTATCTGAACGGGGAGCTTCTGACGGAGCACAAGGGAGGCTTCCTGCCCTTCGAAGCGGAGCTGAACGGAAAGCTGAAAGACGGGGACAATCTGCTGACCATAGCCGTAAGCAATGTCATAGACTATACGACGCTGCCGGTCGGCGGGGCGGCCCCCATGATGGGCGGAAAGCCGTTGCCCGGAGCCAAAAAGCAGAACTACCCGAACTTTGACTTTTTCAACTACTGCGGAATTACCCGTCCTGTCCGAATCTATACGACGCCGAAGACCTGGATTCAGGATGTGACAGTTACGGCGGACTTCCCGGACGGGGTCTCTGACGGCAAAAAAGCGGTCCTCCATGTGGATGCCTGTGTTTCAGGTGAAAACGCTTCCTCCTGTGAGATTACAGCGGAAATCTATGACCGGGATGGAAATCCTGTTGGAAGCGGTACAGGAAAAACAGGAGAGACAGCTGCAGGATGCGACGGGACGATTGCACTCGAATCCTGCGCAAACGGAAAGACAGATATTATTCTTGAGAATGCCAACCTCTGGTGGCCGCTGAAATCGTATCTCTACAATGTCAAAGTGACGGTACGTGCTTCGGACGGAACGGTTGATTGCTACGAGCTCCCCTATGGTCTCCGGACAGTCCGCGTAGAAGGGCAGAAGTTCCTGATCAATGAACGGCCCTTCTATTTCAAGGGCTTCGGCAAGCATGAGGATACATTCCCCAACGGCCGCGGAATCAATATTCCGATGTATGTGAAAGATATCTCCCTGATGCGCTGGATGGGGGCCAATTCTTTCCGCACAAGCCATTATCCCTACAGTGAAGAAATGATGCGTCTTTGCGATGAAGAGGGCATTGTCGTCATCGATGAAACTCCGGCGGTAGGCATCAACTTCGACTTCGGCGGCGGAGCCAATTTCGGGGGCCAGAAGGTCGCCACCTTCGACCCGGAGCACGGGGTGAAGACATTTGACCACCACAAGGATGTCATAAAAGACTGGGTGGCCCGGGACAAGAACCACGCCTGTGTCGTCATGTGGTCCATAGCGAATGAACCGGATTCATACAATCCGGGTGCCTATGAATATTTCGCTCCTCTCTATGACCTGACCCGGTCTCTTGATCCTCAGAAACGCCCGTGTACCCTGATCAGCGTGGCCTTTGCCAACGGGCCGGACAAGGATATTTCAGCAAAGCTGTCCGATGTCATCTGCCTGAACCGCTACTACGGCTGGTATGTAAGCCCTGTGGATATGGGGACAGCAGAGCATATGCTCCGTGAAGAGCTTGACCAGTGGCAGGCCCTCGGAAAGCCGGTGCTTTTCACGGAGTATGGGGCCGATACGGTAGCCGGCATGCACGATACGACGCCGGTCATGTATACAGAGGAATATCAGGTCGACTACTACAAGATGTATTCGAAGGTATTCGACGAGTACAGCTGTGTAGATGGCGAGCAGGTCTGGAATTTTGCGGACTTTGCGACGAGCCAGAGCCTGGTCCGGGTGCAGGGGAACAAGAAGGGAATCTTCACGCGGGACAGAAAGCCCAAGCTTGCGGCCCACTTCCTGCGCAGCCGCTGGACGAACATTCCGGAATTTGACTATAAGAAATAAGAAGTAAGTCACAGGCGCGACCCGCGGATTTTGGCCGATCTGTGGATTTTGCCCGATGCGCGGATCTTGGCCGACCCGTGGATTTGGGCTGAGGCGCGGTTTTTGGCCGACCCGTGGGTTTGGGCTGAGGCGCGGATTTTGGCCGACATGCGTTTTTTGGCCGATCCGCGGATTTTGCCCGATGCGCGGATCTTGGCCGACATGCGTTTTTTTGCCGATCCGCGGATGTAAATGGTATTTTAATTTTGGGACAGCTGGCTAGTTGAAAATTGGGACACTTCCTCAAGGTGTGGTACCCTTTCAGTATTCCACTGAAAGGAGAATGAAGGAAGTGATCAACTTGAAGACGAAGCAACGGATCATCCTT
>JAZASQ010000171.1:0-3717 GCA_036343235.1 Lachnospiraceae bacterium | reverse complement strand
GAGGACATGGAAATCGTGAAAGAGGGGGCCGACATGATCATCGGCTTCAACCCCAAGTACCTGATCGATGCTCTCAGGGTCATTGACGACGAGGACATCACCTTCTACCTCCTGAACACGAAGAGTCCGGCCATTATTAGGGACGACGAGGGCAATTACACCTATGTCGTTCTGCCCATCAATATCAATGTCCGCTGATGTATATATCTTCCATTGACCTCTCCGACTTCCGGAATTACCATGCTTTGTCTCTGGAATTTGACCCCGGGAACAATATCATTTTCGGGGACAATGCCCAGGGAAAGACGAATCTCCTCGAGGCCTGCTTTGTCTCGGCCACAACGCGGTCCCACAGGGGCAGCAAGGACAGCGAGCTCATAAGCTTCGGGGCGGAAGAAGCCCATATCCGGACGAAGGTGGAAAAACAGGGGCGGGAGACGGTAATTGACTTTCACCTCAAGCAGGGAAAGAAGAAGGGAATCGCGGTCAATCACGTGCCCTTAAAGCGGTCCGCCGACCTCTTCGGAATCCTGAACATCATCCTCTTTTCCCCGGAAGACTTGAACATCATCAAGGAAGGCCCTTCGGAGCGGCGCCGCTTCATGGACATGGAGCTCTGCCAGCTGGACCGGGTCTACCTTTCGGACCTGACGAATTACCGGAAGGCTTTGAATCAGCGCAATGCCCTCTTAAAGGACCTCTACTACGACAAGTCCTTAGAGGGAACCCTGGATGCCTGGGACATACAGCTCGTAAATTATGGGAAGAAGCTGATCGGGCGCCGGGCAAAATTCATAGAGGACTTATCCCCCATTGTCTCGGAGCTCCATACGGAGATTTCCGGCCGGAAGGAAAATCCTGTGGTGGCCTATGAACCGGCGGTTTCGGAAAAGGCCTTTGAAGAAGCCCTCTTCATGGCCCGGGACCGGGACATCCGCCTGGGCTCCACATCCGTCGGCCCCCACCGGGACGACATTTCCTTTGCCATTGAAGGCAGGGACATCCGGACCTACGGGTCCGAGGGACAGAAGAGGACCTGCGCCCTGTCATTGAAGCTCTCTGAGATCCGCCTTGTGGAGAGCCTGATCGATGACAAGCCTGTCCTGCTCTTGGACGACGTCCTTTCGGAACTGGACCGGAGCCGGCAGAACCTGCTGTTATCGAGTCTTTCGGATGTACAGACAATCATTACATGTACAGGTCTTGATGACTTCGTAGAGAACCGCTTCCACACGGACCGGCTCATTCACGTCGTGGGCGGAACGGCGGAAGTCGTGGAACATGACGAATACTAATCGCTTTGAAAGGCCTGTTTTCAGGGCCTTGCGAATATATGTTTTACATTATTATAAGGAGACAGAATGCCGACAGAAGAAGAAGTTTTGAAAGCGGAAAACGAATACGGGGCGGACTCCATCCAGGAGCTCAAATTCCCCGAAAACGTCCGCGAGCGGTTCGGTATGTATATCGGGTCCAAGGACGCCCGGGGCCTGCACCATCTCGTCTACGAAATTGTGGACAATGCAGTGGATGAAGCCCTGGCCGGCTTCTGCACCCATATCGAAGTCACGATTCATAAGGACGGCAGCATCACGATTGCCGACAACGGCCGCGGCATCCCGACCGGCATCAACCACCAGTCCGGAAAGACCGCAGTGGAGCTGGTTTTCACGGTCCTTCACGCCGGCGGCAAGTTCGGAAACGGGGGCTATAAGTACTCCGGCGGTCTGCACGGGGTCGGCGCTTCCGTTGTGAATGCCCTGTCGGAAACCCTGGATGTCACGATCAAGCGGGAAGGGAAGGTCTTCCACCAGACCTACTCCCGGGGCTTTGCGACTTCCGACCTCTCCGAGACCGGGACCTGTCCCATCGAGGAAACCGGCACCACCATTACCTTCCTGCCGGATTCCCAGATCTTCGAGACGACTGTATTTGACTTTAACACCTTAAAGACAAGACTTCGCGAGACTGCCTTCCTGACAAAGGGTCTGAAGATCACCCTTACGGATGAGCGGACGGAAACCCCGACCCAGAAGGTCTTCCACGCCGAAGGCGGCATCCGGGAATTCGTCACTTACTTAAACCGGGGCAACGAAGTCCTCTATCCGGAAGTCCTCTACTGCGAGGGCGAAAAGGACGGGGTCCTTGTGGAAGTCGCCCTGCAGCACAACGATTCCTATAATGAAACCTGTCTCGGATTTGTAAACAATGTCATTACACCTGAGGGCGGCACCCACATAGAGGGCTTCCGCCGGGCCGTGACGAAGATCTTCAACCAGTACGCCCGCGATAATAAGATTTTAAAGGACAATGACGAGGCCCTGGCCGGTGAGGATATCCGGGAGGGCATGACAGCCATTATTTCTATAAAGGTCGAGGAGCCCCAGTTCGAGGGCCAGACCAAGCAGAAGCTGGGAAATTCCGAGGCCCGGAACGCTGTGGAATCCGTAGTGACCGAAAAGCTCACCTACTTCCTGGAGCAGAATCCGACGGTCGCAAAGATCATCTGCGACAAGTCCATCCTGTCCCAGCGGGCGCGGGCCGCAGCCCGGAAGGCCCGGGATCTGACGCGCCGGAAGACGGCCCTCGATTCCACTTCCCTTCCCGGCAAGCTTGCGGACTGCACGGACAAGGATCCCAAGAACTGCGAAATCTTCCTGGTCGAGGGAGATTCCGCGGGCGGGTCTGCAAAGAGTGCAAGGTCCCGTGCCACCCAGGCCATCCTGCCCCTTCGAGGCAAGATCTTAAACGTGGAAAAAGCCCGGGAAGACCGGATCTACGACAACAAGGAGATCAAGGCCATGATCACGGCCTTCGGAACCGGCATCCATGACGACTTCGACATCACGAAGCTCCGCTATGACAAGATCATCATCATGACGGATGCCGATGTGGACGGGGCCCATATCGATACCCTGATGCTGACCTTCATCTACCGCTTCATGCCAGAGCTTATAAAGACCGGCCATGTGTACCTGGCCATGCCTCCCCTCTACAAGGTGGAAAAAAATAAAAAGGTCTGGTACGCCTACGACGATGAGGAGCAGGCGAGGATCCTGAACGAAATCGGCCTGGACAACACCGTGAAGATCCAGCGCTACAAGGGACTCGGCGAGATGGACCCGGACCAGCTCTGGGAAACCACCATGGATCCCGACCGCAGAATCTTAAAGCGGGTCATGATCGACGACGAGGACAAGTCGGAAGTGGATCTGACTTTCAGCATTCTCATGGGGGACAAAGTAGAACCCAGACGGGAATTCATAGAGGAAAATGCCAAATTCGTACAAAACCTCGATATCTGAGAAATGTGCCAGGGCAAATTCCGTTCAAGGTTTTTGTAAGGCATTAATATTATTTTTTTGTAAAACAAATATGCAAAACAGGCAGTATTTGTGCCGGTTTCGCGGATTAGTTCATAGTTTCCAGTAAGGACATATAATGGACGACACAGTATTTGACAATATTCAGGAAGTAGGCCTCAAGAAGACCATGGAGTCTTCCTACATCGACTACGCGATGAGCGTCATCGCTTCCCGCGCCCTGCCCGATGTAAGGGACGGCCTGAAGCCCGTGCAGCGCCGCGTGCTCTACTCCATGATCGAGCTCTCCAACACGCCGGACAAGCCGCATAGAAAGTGCGCCCGAATCGTCGGCGATACCATGGGTAAATATCACCCCCACGGGGATTCCTCCATCTACGGGGCCCTGGTAAAT
>JAZASQ010000170.1:0-3738 GCA_036343235.1 Lachnospiraceae bacterium | reverse complement strand
GCAAGAAGCAGTGCAAGAATCTTCTTCTTCATCTTTCTTTTTCCTCCTCTAGTCTTTGAACTAGTATTTATTCAAACCAACATCAGACCTTCTGATGCGGATTGAACCGAAATAATATCACTTGTTGAAGCAAGCAACGAAATGCCCGTTTCCTCTGTCTTTGAGTTCCGGCATTTCCGCAGCGCACTGCTCCGTCGCATAGCGGCAGCGGGTCCGGAAAGGACAGCCGCTCGGCGCATGCAGGGGAGAAGGAACGTCCCCTTCGAGCACGATACGGTGCGAATGCCGCGCTGTCTCGGGATCCGGAATCGGAACGGCCGAGAGCAGGGACAGGGTGTAGGGGTGGATGGGGTTGTCGTTCAATTCATCGGCATCCGCCATCTCCATCATGCGGCCCAAGTACATTACCGCAATCCGGTCGGAAATATGATGGACGACAAGCAGGTCGTGGGCAATGAAGAGATAGGCCACGCCGAGCTTCTCCTGGATTTCCTCGAACATGTTGAGGACCTGGGCCTGAATGGAAACGTCCAGGGCCGATACGGCCTCGTCGCAGACGATGAACTGGGGGTCTACAGCCAGTGCCCGGGCAATGCCGATTCTCTGCCGCTGGCCGCCCGAGAACTCATGGGCATAGCGCATAGCATGCTCGGCGTTCAGGCCTACAAGCTCCATGAGAGAGAGGATCTTCTCCCGGCGCTCTTCCTTGGTCTTGTAGAGATGATGGACGTCCAGCCCTTCCCCGATGATATCCTCGACGGTCATGCGGGGGTCCAGGGATGAATAGGGGTCCTGAAAAACCATCTGCATCCGCTTCCGGTAGGGAAGCATGTCGACCTTGATATTCTTCTCGCTGTCGTAGAGGACGTCGCCGTCGAATACGATGCGGCCCGCTGTCGGTTCATAGAGCTGGAGGATCGTCCGTCCGACCGTCGTCTTGCCGCAGCCGGACTCACCGACAAGGCCCAGGGTTTCACCCGGCTTAATTGAGAAGGAAACGTCGTCCACGGCCTTCAGGGGAATCTTCTTCATTCCCTGGGAAACCGGGAAGTACTGCTTCAGATGCTCTACGGTCAGAAGGTTCCCGTCCGGGCTCTTCGTCGTCGCCTTGTTTTCTACTGTTTCACTCATGAGAAAATCCTTATTATTATATGACTAATATAAAGCTCGAATTCTTCCTGCTGTCTCACTCTGCAGCAGTCTCGCCCTGATGTTCGTAATAGTCTTTAATATTCATCCAGCAGGCTGCGAGATGGTCGGGGCCGACCCGGTACTCATCGGGCAGCTTCTCGAGGCAGATATTCAGAGCGTTCTCGCAGCGGGGGCAGAAAGCACAGCCCTTCGGCATATTGAGAAGGTTGATGGGAGTTCCGCCAATGGGAACAAGCTTTTCGTTCATATTCTCGGCTCTCGGGATGGAGCGGAGAAGGCCCTTCGTGTATTCGTGGGCGGGGTGATAGAAAATCGCGTCCGCCGTGCCCCGCTCGCAGACCCGGCCGCCGTACATGACGAGGATCTCGTCGCACATGGAGGCGATGACGCCCAGGTCGTGGGTAACCATGATGATGGACATGCCCATCTTCTTCTGCAGGTCCTGCATGAGTTCGAGAATCTGGGCCTGAATCGTCACGTCGAGCGCCGTCGTGGGCTCATCGGCAATGAGGATATCGGGCTCGCAGCAGAGGGCCATGGCGATCATGACACGCTGGCGCATACCTCCGGACAGCTCATGGGGATACTGCTTGATCCGGGATTCGGGTTCGTTGACGCCGACGAGGGTCAGCATCTCTACAGCCCGGGCCTTAGCTTCTTCTTTTGTCTTATTTGTATGCAGGCGGATGGCCTCTTCGAGCTGGTAGCCGACCGTGAAGACCGGATTCAGGGACGTCATGGGATCCTGGAAGATGATGGAAATCTTCTCCCCGCGGAACTTCTGCATCTTGCCTTCCGGCCACTCGAGGATGTTCTCCCCCTTGTAAAGGATCTTTCCGGACTTGACCCAGCCGTTTTCAGCCAGGATCTGCATGATGGAATAGGCCGTAACGGACTTTCCGGAACCGGACTCGCCTACAATGCCGAGAGTCTTGCCCCGGTCGAGGTTGAAGGAGATGCCGTTTACCGCATTGACCGTGCCGCTGTCCGTATGGAAGCAGGTGTGCAGGTCCTGGACGGAAAGTATGGTATCAGAAGATACACCGGAATCCAGCGTCGTGGGCTCGCCCTCTGTGGACAATGCAGCGTCTACGTTTTTCTTATCTTCACTCATTGGATGAACTCCTGAGAAATTGATGTTTCATGTATTTTCGTCACGGCCGTTTAACAAAACCCGGGCCGCTACTGTCAATCTTAATTCAGCTTCGAATCGAAGGCATCCCGCATGCCGTCGCCGATCAGGTTCAGGGCCAGGACGATCAGGACGATGATGACCGCCGGAATGACCAGGCGGTGGGGATAGGACTGCATGGCGCTCCGGGCCTCATTTGCGAGGGAACCGAGCGAGGTCATGGGAGCGGAAACGCCGAGGCCTAAGAAGGAGAGGTAAGACTCCGTGAAGATGGCCGAAGGCACCTGCAGGGCCGTCGTGATGATGATGACGGACAGGCAGTTCGGGATAATGTGCTTCCGAAGAATCTTTCCGTTTGAAGTACCGATGGTCCGGGCCGCGAGGACATATTCCTCGTTCTTGATCTGCAGGATCTGGCCGCGGATCAGGCGGGCCATGCCGACCCAGTAGAGAAGGGCGAAGACTATGAACATGGAAATCATGTTCGTGCCCAGCTTGGCAAGAGACGTTCCCTTGATGAGAGGGGTCAGCCGCTCATTCAATACGACGGACAGGAGAATGATCAGGAGCATGTCCGGCAGGGAATATATGACGTCGACAATCCGCATCATGACCATGTCGACTTTGCCGCCGAAGTAGCCGGAAATCGACCCGTAGATGACGCCGATGATCAGGACCATGATGGCCGCAACGACGCCGACGGAAAGGGAAACCCGGGTGCCGTAGATACAGCGGATGAAGTAGTCACGGCCAAGGGAGTCCGTCCCGAAGATGTGGGGGAAGAGCTTCTCGCCCGTCTCCTCCATGTACTGCTGTTCCATCTCGGAATACTGCATCATGCCGAGGTTTACGGCGCCCTTGTCCCGGCGGCCGTTGACCCGGATGATGGTCGAATACGAATAGGGGCAGAAGATCGGCACGATGATGATAGCCGCGATGATGACGATGAGAACCACGATGGAGGTCATAGCCAGGGGGTTCTTCTTGAGCCGCCGCATGCCGTCCTGGAAGAAAGTCCTGGACTCACCCATGACGTCCTGCTGCTTCTTCGCCTCGTCGGAGGCCTTCTCGAAGTCCTTTGCATTGAACTTCGAAAGGTCAATCTGGGACGAGAGGAACTGCCGCTTCTTGTAAACTGTTTCTGTATTGTCAACCATGGAAAACTTACCTCTGCGGGCGGAAAGACTTGAGTCCCGCATCCGCGTACATGTATTACATTATTAATATAAAACCCGGACTTATGATCACTCAAAAGTGATGCGCGGGTCGATGAGCTTGTATGCGATATCGGTGAGCAGGTTCGCAACGACCATGAGGATGGCCAGGAAGAGGGTGACCGCCATGATCATCGTGTAGTCCCGGTTCGTGATGGACGAAACGAAAGCGCCGCCGAGGCCGCCGATTGTGAAGATATTCTCGACAACCATGGACCCCGTGATGATGTAGGCAATCTC
>JAZASQ010000169.1:0-3755 GCA_036343235.1 Lachnospiraceae bacterium | reverse complement strand
GGCCCACACCCGGCCACTGCATTGGCGGACTTTTGCTCTGCAACAGAATATATACCCAGTGTCACCTATCTCATTGGCGGACTTTTGTAGCGCACCGAACATTAGGCCCACAGTTGGCCACTGCATTGGCGGACTTTTGTCCTATAACAGAATATATACCCACAGCCGGCCGCTGCATTGGCGGACTTTTGCTCTGCAACAGAATATATACCCAGTGTCACCTATCTCATTGGCGGACTTTTGTAGCGCACCGAACATTAGGCCCACAGTTGGCCACTGCATTGGCGGACTTTTGTATTGCAGCCAACGTTACGCCCAAGGTTTGCCGAAAAATGGCGGACATTTGCAATTCTATGCAGAAAAAGGCCCAACCGCAAGCACCAAGAAAATTTAGGCCCAGCCGCAAGCACCGCAAAGATTTAAGGCCCAACCGCAAACGCCAAGAAAATTTAGGCCCAACCGCAAACGCCAAGAAAATTAAAGGCCCAGCCGCAAACGTCCGGGATATTTTGTATTACGAAAATCCCACAACCTTCTGCAGGGCCAGGTAGACTTCCTCGGCAATCTTCCGGGAAACCTTGCCGGGGATATTGATGCCCCCGCCCAGAAAGCGGCGCTTCAGGGCCTTGCAGGTGTTGGGATCCTTCTCCTCGAGGTACTTCCACAGCTCGTTCTTCTTCTGCAGGCCCTCATCCGTGTGGGCCCGGTAGAGAAGAATCGAAGAAATCGTCGTGATGATCTCAAGGTCCTTCAGCATGTATTTCTGCAGGCGGGGCCTGTCCGTGATCATGGGGTCATCCATCAGTTTCCAGGAATCGATCATAATCTTGTTCACTGCAATCTGCTGGTCGATGCGGCCGATCATGACATCCTCATGAACGGACTGGTCCGGGCGCCCGATGAAGTAGCGGTAGAGATTGATGTCCATGTAGTACATGCGCTTGACGTAGGGCAGGGGGACATAGGCATAGATATTGTCCACGTAGAACATGTGCTCCGGCAGGCGCAGGCCGCAGTCCTTCAGAAGATTTGTCCGGTAGATGATCGAGTGCATGAGGAGATAATGCCCGGGCTCAGGAATCGAAAAGCGGTCCCAGCCGAAGAGCTGATTCTTCGGGAGGTGGTGGTACTTCATGACCTCCTTGACCAGCTTGCCTTCCTTCTCGTAGACGTAGTTTGCAATCACGAGGTCCGGAATGAAGGCGGACACCCCCCGGCTTTCATAGGATTCGCCGAACTCCTCCAGCTTCTCCAGGAGCTCCGCCAGGGCCTTCGTCGAAACCCAGTCGTCGGAGTCCACGACCTTGTAATAGAGACCGGTGGCGTGGTCGATGCCCGCGTTGACGCCCGACCCGTGGCCCCCGTTTTCCTTGTCCACGACCTTCACAATGTCCGGATATTTCGCCGCATAGCGGTCCGCAATCGTCAGGGTCTCATCCGTGGAGCCGTCATTAATTATTATAATCTCGACCCTGTCCCCACCGGTCAGCAGGGTACTGAGGCAGTGCCTCATGTATTCGGCCGAATTGTAGCAGGGGACCGCAAAGGTCAGCAGTTTTCCTTCCATTTCATACCTCGCAGGCGCTTTCGCACAGGTATATTACTAATGTAACCCCCCGGGAAAGCAAAAAAATCAGCAGTAGGTCCAACACTTGACTTACTGCTGATTATACAATCCCCAAGTTATTTTTTGTACAGGTTTTTCATTCTGTGCAATCGAAAAATCCCCGTCTTTTTCCACGCATGGAATGAGGTAGGGATTTACATTTGTCATGCAGTATTTCAACCCTAGCATCGATGGGAATCTACATTTGTCATGCAGTATTCCAACCCCAGCATCGATGGGAATCTACATTTGTCATGCTGCATTTAGGCCCGAACAGAACAGGGGATTTATATTATTCATGAAGCAAACTGACTGTGGGGCTGGGAAATCAGCGGGCGGCGCGGGCGTTGGCGACGAGGAGGGCCTTGCCGACAGCGGTGCTTACGATGATGCCGACAATGGCTTCAATGAGGCCGTTGACCCCGACGAAGAGGATGACAAAGATGAAGGGGTTCTTGGCGCCCAGGGCCTGAACAAAGCCCTGAATGTAGTCGGTGCGGTAGAAGCAGATGACAAGCGCGCTCATGAAGAAAAGCGTGTTCAGAAGGGGCCCGCAGACGGATGCGACCGGCAGGGCGGCCTTTGAGTTCGCATTGCCTTTTTTGATGGCTTTGTAGATGACGCCGGTCAGCCAGCCCATCAGCATGCGGGTGGGGACGCAGACAATGAAGGTTGCCACCGGGCTTATTGCCAGGAGGGCGGCTCCGAAGGGGGACAGGCCGAAACACTGAATGAAAGATGTCAGGCCGAAGACCGTACCCAGGATCAGACCGCCAACGGGGCCGAGGACGACGGCACCGACCGTAACGGGGATGACGATTAATGTGATCTCAAGGGCGCCTGTCTTGATGTAGCCGATGGGGGTGAAGGCCATGAGTACTACGATGGCGGCCAGGACGGCCGTTTCAACGAGGAAGAGGGTCCTTCCGGATGTACCTCGATTTGCGCCTTCGGCGCGGGTAGTTGTTTCTGTTGGCATGTCTTATTCTCCTTATGGTGATATAAGCATATTTGCGGCCGAGCCTTCCGGCACGCAATTTCATATGCTACCGCGGAAGAAGACATTTTGCAAATATTTCTTTGGGATATGGGGGACTTTTGTCCTGCCGCGGCCTATAGGTCCAAGGCTTGTTGGCTGGGTGTTGGACTTTTGCAGCAGAACAAGCCATATGCCCAGAGCCGGTCGGTGCCTTGGCGGACTTTTGCCCTGCCGTGGCCTATAGGTCCAAGGCTTCTTGGCTGAGTGGCGGACTTCTGCCTTGAAGCAAGCCATATACCCACGGCCGACAGGTGACTTGGCGGACTTTTGTCTTGAAACAAGCTATATGCCCACAGCCGGTCGGTGCCTTGGCGGACTTTTGTCCTGCCGCGGCCTGTAGGCCCAAGGCTTGTTGGCTGGGTGTTGGACTTTTGCAGCAAAACAAGCTATATGCCCAGAGCCGGTCGGTGCCTTGGCGGACTTTTGTTCTGCCACGGCCCATAGGTCCAAGGCTTGTTGGCTGGGTGGCGGACATTTGTCGCTAAACAAGCCATATGCCCAGAGCCGGTCGGTGCCTTGGCGGACTTTTGTTCTGCCGAGGCCTGTAGGTCCAAGGTTTGTTGGCTGGGTGGCGGACATTTGTCGCTAAACAAGCTATATGCCCAGAGCCGGTCGGTGCCTTGGCGGACTTTTGTCCTGCCGCGGCCCATAGGTCCAAAGCTTGTTGGCCGGGTGTTGGACTTTTGTTGCGAAACAAGCCATATGCCCAGAGCCTGCAGGTGACTTGGCGGACTTTTGTCTTGCCGTGGCCTATAGGTCCAAGGCTTGTTGGCTGGGTGTTGGACTTTTGCAGCAGAACAAGCCATATGCCCACAGCCGGCAGGCGACTTGGCGGACTTTTGTTTTGCCGCGGCCTGTAGGTCCAAAGCTTGTTGGCGACTAGGCGGACTTTTGTCCTGCCGGGGCCTATAGGTCCAAAGCTTGTTGGCCGGGTGTTGGACTTTTGTTGCGAAACAAGCCATATGCCCACAGCCGGCAGGCGACTTGGCGGACTTTTGTCCTTCCGTGGCCTGTAGGTCCAAGGCTTGTTGGCCGGGTGTTGGACTTTTGTTGCGAAACAAGCTATATGCCCACGGGCGGTCGGTGCCTTGGCGGACTTTTGTCCTGCCG
>JAZASQ010000168.1:0-3769 GCA_036343235.1 Lachnospiraceae bacterium | reverse complement strand
TTTCTCACCAGCCGCTCCCGGTTGATATTCTCCTCCATCAGTTCATTGATCCGGTCCAGCATCTGGTTCATGCGCAGGGCCAGATGACCGGTCTCGTCTCTTCTCAGAATGCGGTTCCGGACGGAAAGGTCGCCGCCTTCTATGCTCTGCATGGTCCGGACCATCTCATAGAGCTGTCCCAGCATGCGGGAAATGAAGCTGTTCGCCACAATGCCCATCAGAATGAAGATGGCAAGAGACAGGAGGATATAGACAATCCTGAGATAGCGCACATGGGCCAGATTCTTCGTAATGTCCCGGACACCGAAATAACGGATGTCCATTTCATTCTGCCGGATGGAATAGACGACATAAGTATGACCGGAAAACTCCTGCTCGAATATTTTTTCCTCCGAGTAGTTCGACTTATCGGCAATAATGGCTTGTGCCAGATCGGAAGCCCCTTCCGGAGCGGCCGTTCCCAGATATAGATTTTTTTTCTGATCCATGAAGAAGGCGAAGCTCTCATCGTCTGTTCCGTACATCTCCGGAAACATCTGCTCCATGGTCATGGCCGCTTCCACATAACCAACGGTTCCGAGAGTCGCATCCGTAATGGCTTCTACATTTGAAACGAGACGGGTATTCTGATTGCCGCCTGTATCGGAAAAGGCCGTATCGTAATAGTTGAAGTGCCAACCCGTAATCGGGGCCGTCTGGCCCCAGGAAAGGTTTTTCAGGCGGCTGTTTTTGAAGATGATGGACATCATCTCCTGCACATTGTCATTCGCCCCATAGACCCGGGTGGCGTACATAGCCGGATTGTTGTGGACCATGCCGTCCAGAGTCGTCACATCGTTGTCGTGAAAGCTGATGAGCTGCCCCGTAGAAAGGAAGCGGTCCTGGGCTGCCACATTTAAAACCGAGACCAGGGTATCGTCGTTCTGAAAGAGACGGGCGGACATATTGATGGAGTTGATGTTCGTCTCCAGGCGCTCAGCGGTTTCATTCTTGCGGAAGCGCTGATAGCTCTCATTCTCCGCAATCACTTCTCCTGTCATATTCCGGAAGATGAAGACGGAAAAGCCCAGGGTCAGGGCAGCGATGGTGATGAGGTAGATCAGAATGAAGCGCTGGTTTAAGGGCAGACCTCCGCCGCGGAGCGTCCGGGCCTCGTCACTTTTTCTTGTTGGCCTGGATCTGCCGGGTTTCCTCATACAGCACCTCCTCATACCCCAGAGCTTCCCGCTTTGAAAGATAGCTGTTCAGCACTGCGTCGAATTCGCTGTCGCTGCCTGAAATCATGAGCTGCTTCAGCGTGTCCGACCACAGTTCCTTCAGTTTGAGATAATTCTTCCCCACCCGGGTGTTCTCCGGAAGATTGATATCATAGTAGCCGGTATAGGCGGCATAAGGGTATGTCCACTCCTCCATCTGGGCGATGGGAGGCTCCGCCTCCTGCTTCATCGAAAGCTGCAAAGGCTGGTCCATGAGCATCCAGAGATTGTAGTCGGCACAGATGGTGGAATTATAGGTCATGCGGTCCGTCCGCATCATATCCCGCACTTCCTGTCTCAGCACCGGTTTCCCGTCCGTCATATCATAGGTTTCCCCTTCCACGCCGAGATAGCAGAGCTTCTGCCCCTCTTCACTCATCAGGAAATCCATGAGACGGATGGCCGCCCCGGGATTTTTGCTGTCCCTGGAAACACAGGTCACTGTCCAGCCGGCCATTCCGTTTGTCGGAAGTATGTAATGTTCACCCGCGGAATTTTTCGGTCCGTCTATGGCTATGTAGACGGAATCCGGGTCCTCCACATAGCGGGAAAGTTCCTGGTCCACGAGATCCGTTCTCTGGTAAAACATACAAAAGTAACGGCCCTTTGTGATATTCTCATTGATTTCCACCTGGTCATTTACAAATATGTCCGGGGCAATGAGGCCTTCTTCATTCATCTTCCGGAAAAGCCGGACATAGGACAGGTATTCCGGATCCGTATTTCGATCATAGTACTGCCCGTCCTTCTCATAGGGGACAGCCAGAAAATCCTGCAGATACTCGTCAAAAGACGGAGAAGACGTTTCGAGAAACGGCCGGCCGCCTATGGGAATCAGCGGCTCTCCGTCCACTTCCGGGAATGTCTCCGCCGCTTTTTTTATGGCGCTGTAGAAGCCGTCCTGCGTCGTCATATCCGGGCTGCCTATGGCCTCGTACATATCCTTCCGCACGAGAAAAACCACGTTTGAAGCGATGTTGTCATAGGAGGCAAAGTCCTTGGGCGTATAGGCTGCGTTGGGATAGCCGTAAATATTGTCATCGCCCGACGTATAGAATTTCCGGATATCCGGGTCCGTCACCTCATAGAAGGATGGGTCATAGAGGTCCGCCAGTGTGTTCAGGGGGAAAAGTCTTTTTTCGGCCAGAAGCCGGCTGTACTCCGAAGAGTTGGGCGCCAGTGTGATGATGTCCGGCAGGTCATGGGCGCTGATCATGGAATCCAGCTTGGAATCGTAGGACTCCGTCGGCGTCTCAAAAATAATCCTCACCCCGGTCTTCTTCTCAATCTCACGATAGACGAGGGAATCCGGATAATTGCCGTTGAACCAGGAAAAGTTCACATACCAGGTCAATGTGTCCTCGGCCGTCTGTCCCTCTTCCTGCCGGACCGTCCTTTGATGCCAGGCCAGAAAGACTATGAGACAGACCACCGGCAGAACCGGCAGAAACACAAATAGAATCCGTCTCTTTTTTCCCTTCCCTGTCATAAAACTTCCCTAACCCAATAGAGCTGTGTCCCTCCGGAGGCACCGGAAGGATACAGCTCAGAAATATTTTATCAGTCTGTACAGAAATCAATTTACTCTTTTACGGCACCCGATGCAATAGAACCGATAATCTGTCTCGAGAAGATACAGAAGACGATGAGAATGGGTATGACTGAAATGGCGACCGCCAGGTATATTGCCCCCTGGTTGGCCTGCAGGTCAGTTGCCGCATTCAGTGTCGTAATGAGGACGGGCAGGGTGAACTTCTCTTTCTTATTCAGAATAATCATCGGGAGAAGATAATTATTCCAGTTGCCGATGAAGCACATGATGGCCATGGTAGCTACACCGGGCTGCATCAGGGGGAGAACGATGCGGTGAAAGATATAAAGTTCCGAAGCTCCGTCCAGTCTGGCTGCTTCCATGAGGGATCTGGGTACCACGGAAATGGCATACTGCCGAAGGAAGTATACGGTTCCGGGAGAGGCTATCGCCGGGAGGATGAGGGGCAGGTAGCTATTGACCATATGGAGCTTTGTGCACAGCTGATAAAAACCGATGAGGGAAAGCTGACCGGGAATCATCATGAAAATCAGGATGGATACAAAGATCAGCCTGTTTGTCTTGAACTTGTAGAAGGCCAGGCCATAGGCTGTCATGGCCGAAAAGTATGCTGTCAGGAATGTGGCAGGAAGAGCCACAATCACACTGTTCAGCATGCCCCGGTAGATATTGAAATATTCCGCCAGCTGCCGGTAGTTATCACCCAGACTCTTTCCGGGTACAAAGGAGAAGGAGTGGGAAATCTCGACACCGCTTCTCGTCGCGTTGACCATCATCAGGAGAAAGGGCATGATGCAGAGCACGGCAAGCAGAAGGAGAAGGAAATAAAGAAGCGACTTGTTTATGACAAAGCCGGCAGGTTTTTTGTACTGTTTCATCTTCTTGCCCTCCTTTCCGCTTTTGCTTCCTTCCAATCATCTTTTCGGAAGAGAACGAGTTCAAGTACGGATACGAGCAGGAT
>JAZASQ010000167.1:0-3818 GCA_036343235.1 Lachnospiraceae bacterium | reverse complement strand
GAGGACATCGGCTTCAACCGGGCAGCAGGAGACCGGTATCCCACTGAGAATCCCTTCGCCTGAAGGGTGATTTTCAGGATTTCCCGGATTTTGGGAACATTTTGGGTGTTTCAGAGAAAAGTGTCCCCATGCCTCAAAATTTAACGTAAGACAAAAAATAAAGAATAGGAACATTCTTCTCCTTTTTAGAAGAAATGTTCCTATTCTTTTTTGATGTTGTTAAACAATAAAAATTTGCATGGGAACAGTCTCTAGAAGAAACAGCGATTTGTTCCCATTTTTGGCAAAAGTCCGATTTTTGAAAAAGAAGCTTGGGGACATTCTTTTTAGAAAAGGCAGAAATGTTCCTAAAATTGTGAAAAATCAAAGACGAGGGCCAGAAGAATTAAATATCAAGCTCGAGTACGATGGGGCAGTGGTCCGCCCGGGGACCGGAGGAGAGCATTCCGGAGCGCGTGACCTTGGGCATCAGACGATTGCTTACAAGGAAGTAGTCGATCCGCCAGCCTGCGTTATTTGCCTTGGCCTGGCGGATACGCTGGGCCCACCAGGAGTAGAGGCCTCCCCGGCCCGGGTGCAGCTCCCGGAAGGTGTCCGAAAAGCCGGCGGCGAGAAGATTTGAAAAGCCGGCCCGCTCTTCGTCCGTGAAACCGGCGGAGTTATGATTCGTGTCCGGGTTCTTGAGATCGATTTCCTCATGGGCGCAGTTATAGTCCCCGCAGGCGATGACGGGCTTCTTTGCATCAAGCTTCTTCAAATACTCTGTGTAACACTTGTCCCACTCCTGACGGTCGGAAAGGCGCTTCAGGCCGTCGCCGGCGTTCGGGGTGTAGACGGTGTTGAAGTAGAAGTCTTCTGTTTCGAGGGTAATGAGGCGCCCTTCATTATCCATGGTGTCCGGGGCCCCGATGACGGGAAGTTCGGCAGCAAGGCCGTCCCCCAGAGAAATCTTTCCGTCGGACCCCCCGGATACAGCTGCAATTGTGCCAAGATTCTTCCTATATAGCATCATGGTTCCGGCGTAGCCCTTCCTTGCCGGCGGGGCGGAGGATACACATGTATAGGCATATCCGGGGAAGGCCTCTTCGAATGCGGCCTCCTGCTTGGCATTCATGCCGCCTTCCGGCAGCTTTGTCTCCTGAATGGCGATGAAGTCGGGCTTTTCATCTGTAATCGTCTTTATGACATCTCTTGTGAGCTCCGACCGGTCGCTTGTCCCCGTCAGGGCAGCGTTCAGAGAATCTATATTCCATGAAATAAACTTCATGCCTTTTCCTTTCATTGTGCGTAGTCTGCGGGAGGTGTGGAATCGGTCCCGTCTTTTTCAAAACAAATCCCATTCTACCATTTCTCCATGCAAAAAGGCACAAATAATACCGCCCTGCGAAGGAGGTTTACGCAGGAGCGGCAGAAGAGGGTGGTGGGTTATATTAGTATAGTATGGGATGTAAGCGCTTACATCATTCTACTGTTGTGATGTAGAAGGTCGCGTCTTTGGCGGCAGGCTTATCTGAAACCGTCAGCATGCCGTCGACGACCGTGAGGTAGAAGCCGGGACGGGAGACGCTTTCAAAGGAGGTCCCTTCCTTGTCCCCGTTCAGGCCCGTCTTCGTGATGAAGGTCTGGGCGGCTGCGGTCTCGGGCTTCGCGTCCGTATCCTGGGCCAGGTGCACGGCGTCCCCATCCGAAGATACCGTGAGGTAGAGACCGGCCTTGTTCTCGGACTGAATGGAGACCTGGGACTCAATGCTGGAATCGGAATGTCCTGCCGTGATGACCCACTGGCCGTCCTGGGGAGCGTCCGAAAGGCCGGTTCCGACAATCACGTCCGTATAAGGATAATCTTTGTCGTCAGAGGAATTCGTGAAGCCTTCGTGGGAGAGGGCGCTGCCGTCCTTGAGGGCAATCGTGGACTTCGTGCCGAAGAGGCCGGCCGCCGTTTCCTCCATGGGAACGACCGTGCCGTCTTCATTGAATGTGATTTCGCGGATGCAGGCGCTGCGTCGGTAGCCGTTGCCGCCGGGCTGGGCTCCGTCGTGGTAGATGAAGTAGGTGTGGCCCTGGAAATCGAAGACAGCTTCGTGATTCGTATTCGACGTGGCGTTGGGCTGCATGAAGCAGCCTCCGTCCTTCCAGTCGCCTGTGATCAGGTCGTCCGTTGTTGAGTAGCCCATGCCCTCGCGCCAGCCCGTGGCGTAGAAAAGATAATAGGGGCCCGTGTAGCCTCCGTTTCCGTCACTGTGCCGGTAAATCCAGGGGGCTTCCGTGTAGGCATTGAGGCCCATGGTGCGGTTTACGATGTCGCCGTCGCTGTAGCCCGAAACCGTGCAGGTGATCTTCCCGTCCCCGTTCTGGTCCGTGACGGAAATCATGTCGGGATTCAGTTCGCAGATATAGAAGAGGCCGTTGCCCCAGGCGAGATAGCGGTGCTCGACTCCGTCCTCGTCCGTCTCAATCCAGGCCGTGGGGTCTATGTCGTTCCAGTTCGAGGTCTGGGGCTTCGTGACAAAGCCGCGGACGAGCGGCTCTCCGATATCGACAAACGGGCCCGTGGGCGAGTCCGCGACGGCGACGCCGATGGACTGCTTGCCGGCGGCCTTTTTGTCCCAGGAGCAGTAGTATAAATAATATTTGTCCGTTCCGCTTTCCGGGTCCTTATGCTTCATGACCTGGGCGGCCCAGGCGGCCGTATTGTCCCGGGTCCAGGCGACGTCCTTCATATTCATGACGACGCCTTCCTGCTTCCAGGTCTTTAAGTCTTTCGTCGAATAGCAGAAGTACTCGGGGATATTGTATGTCTTCTCCTCGACCTGCTTATCCGACGACATGTCGTGGCCCGTGTAGAGGTAGACCGTGTCTCCGTCGACGAGAACGGAGGGGTCGCCCCCGTAGATGATGGTCCCGTCGTCCTCCCGGAACTGGACAATTGGATTCGAATACTCGCTTTTTTCAATTGTCTTCTCTGTGACTTCTGCGCTGCCGCAGGACGTGAGGGCAAGCGACGCCCCTAATGCTGCGGCCAGTACAGCCAGCTTTCCCTTTTTCATTTTTACTTTCCCCTTAAATAATTTGATTTCTGCTTCAGAATGGCGCCCGGTTTTGCCCCTCGTTTTCCGGAGAGACGGAAGAATTCAAGGCCGAACGCCCTTCCTTGTATATTAGTATAGAGCATAATAATAGGAAAATCCACATGAAATTTCAAAAAATTAAAACAAGTTTAGAATAATCTAAATATACAAAGCGGGCGACAGCTTCTAGTATCTGCCCGCATTTCAGGAAACTGCACGGGCTGCGTGCATTCTGTTCAGGAAACGCGTCAAAACGGGCCTCAAAACAGTAAATTTTATATGGAAATCCGTAAAACGCGAGTGTAAAAATAACAGCGATTGAAAAGTGTAAGCTCACTTTGGAGCTGGAAAACAGGAGGGGCATGAAAATGGCCGGAAAAGAGAAAAAAAACAGCGAAACCCGCTGCGAAAAAGAGAAACAGAACTTCGGTTTCGGGAAAATTAATGCGGACCATCATCCCGATGGTGGGTATCGCGATTGTTCTGATCATCGTGATCGTCATCACCCAGTCGGGCAGCATCATTACAGGCCTGTCCAATCAGACCCTGTCTGAGGACGCCGAGAGCGAGGCCTACGACATCTCGCAGGAGGTGCAGAAATTCGAGGGCCAGTGCGACGCCATGCTCGATATCGCAATTGACGCCGGCATTACGGATCCGGACGAGCTCGCGGCGGTGCTTGCGAAGTCCGCGACCATCAATGAGCACGCGACGTCCGGCATCTACGGAACATTTGACGATGAGACCTAT
>JAZASQ010000166.1:0-3852 GCA_036343235.1 Lachnospiraceae bacterium | reverse complement strand
GCAAATACCGCCCATACAAACTGCGGCAAGCCTCACTGCAAGTCTCTGTAACCTGCTTCTTGCGCAAATACCGCCCATACAAACTGCGGCAAGCCTCACTGCAAGTCTCAATTACCTGCTTTTCATGCAAATACCGCCCATACCTGCGGCAGAGCCACAAACTGCAAGTCTCAATAACTTGCTTTTCACGCAAATACCGCCCATACTTGCGGCAGAGCACCAAACTGCAAGTCTCTGTAACCTGATTCCTGTGCAAATACCGCCCATACCTGCGGCAGAGCCCCAAATTGCAAGTCTCTGTAACCTGCTTCCTGCGCAAATGCCGCCCATACCTGCGGCAGAGCCCCACACTGCAAGTCTCAATAACTTGCTTTTCATGCAAATACCGCCCATTCCTGCGGCAGAGCACCAAACTGCAAGTCTCAATAACTTGCTTTTCATGCAAATACCGCCCATACAAACTGCGGCAAGCCTCACTGCAAGTCTCTGTAACCTGCTTTTCATGCAAATACCGCCCATACAAACTGCGGCAAGCCTCACTGCAAGTCTCAATAACTTGCTTTTCATGCAAATACCGCCCATACCTGCGGCAGAGCCCCTCACTACAAGTCTCTGTAACCTGCTTCCTGCGCAAATACCGCCCATACAAGGGCATGGGGCTGTGCAAAAACACAGCCCCATGAATATTTGTAAGACAAGTATTGTCTAGATGACTCTCCGGATGGCCAGAATCTTGTGGCAGGTGACAGGACGGTAGTTCGTGATGCCGGTTGCCGTGCTCTGGGCCTCGACAATAATGCCGCCGCCCGCATAGATAGCCACGTGGCCGGAGTAGCAGACGATGTCGCCCGGCTGCAGGTTCTCATAGGAGACCTTCTGCCCGACGCTGCGCAGGGCCGCACTGTTCCGCGAACCGGAAAGATTGATGCCGAAATGTTTGTATACCTGAACGACGAAACCGCTGCAGTCGCAGCCCTCCGTCAGGGAATTGCCACCCCAGACGTAAGGGTTCCCGACGAACTGGTTTGCATAGGAGACGACCTCGCTGCCGCTGATATTCGTCACCGGCGACGGATTATAGCTGCCTCCGTCCGAAACGTCCTCTGCGGCCGAAGCCGACGAAGAGGAGGATGAACTCGTGGAAGAGGAAGACTGGGCTGCCGCAGCCGCTCTGGCCGCTGCTTCTTCCCGCTGCTTCTTGGCCGCCGCCACAGCTGCAGCCCGCTGCCGGGCCTTCTCGGCCTCCATGGCCTTCCGCTTCCGCTCGGCTTCTTCAGCCGCCTTTTTCTTTGCGTCGGCCAAGGCCGCATCCACGTCCTGCTTCTGGGCCTTCATCTGGGAAATCTTCGTATTCAGGGCCGACTGCTTGGCCGCAAGGTCATTCTGCTGGGACTGCAAATCCGCCTGCTCGGACTCGAGGTCTTCCTTCATGCCCTGAATCTCAATCTTCGTGGCCTCGTAGGAGTCCAGCATCTGCCGGTCCGAAGAATAGACGGCATTCGTATACTCGACCCGGTTCAAAAAGTCCGCGAAATTGTCCGACTCCACGAAGATTTCAATGATGCTCTTGTCGCCGTTCTCGTACATGAACTTCATGCGCTTCTTCATGGCCTGGTACTGCTGCTGCTCCGCAGCCTCGGCTGCTGCAATGTCCGCCTCCGCCTGCTGAATCTCCTGCTGCTTCTCGGAGATTTCAGCTGAAATGGCATCGATATCCGACAGAATGTCGACCAGCTCCGCATTGGCGCTGTTGATACTGTTCTGCAGGTCCTGACTCTGATTCGTGAGGTCCGTGATCTTCGTCGCCCCCGCCTGCATGGGCGTCATAACGGCGCAGAAGGTGCCGGCAGCCGCAAGCATGGGAGCCAGCGCCCGCAAGGCAAATTTTCTTTTTCCGGATTCCTGTTTCATGTCTTATGTGTCAAAGAATAAACGAGCGAAACGGATCTCTCCGTTCCATTATGTGCGGCGGATGCGCAACCCGAAAGCCATCGGTATTTAACGTACCGCAAAATATTCAAATAGAAAAACCCCGGGCGGACAGCCGCCCTCCGGCGCTCCCTACCCGGGGTTAAAAAATCTGTTTCAGCAAAGCTTCATGCGGATGTCCTTCGTGATGATATCCGTATAGCTGAAGGACAAAAGCTGATTCGGTTTCTTCTCGTCGTCCGCATCGATCAGGATTGTGAAGACGCTGGGGTATGCATTCTGAATGACCCCGTGTTCAATGTCCACCTTGTTCCTTCCCCGGTCGAGCCGGATGACTACCTTGCTTCCGCACTGCTCGCGCACTGCCTGACGCACCTTGTTGAACTCTGCCTGTTCCAATTTTTTCTTTCCTGCCTTCCATATTTTTCGCAGTTTTGCCGCTGCGCAACAAAATTGCTATAGTATTATAGCACGCTGAAGCGGTTTCAGCAAGACGAAGACGGCTCTCCTCAAATACGAGTCGGAAGGAGTCCGCGACGTACACACTGTGAAAAGGCCCCGCCGGTTTCCGGCGGGGCCACATTATTATAGTTTGAATTTCTTCACGACATTGTCGAGGTCGTCGGCAATGGTCTGCTGGTCGTGGGACATATCCGATACCTGGGTGACCGTACCGGAAACCTCCTCGACGGAGGACAGGACATTCGAAGAAATATCCGCCGTATCCTGGGAGGACTCGGCGATATTCTGGATGGCCAGGGAAACCTGCTTCATGATTTCCTCCACGTCATCGGACATGGAAGACACCTTCTCGGAAATGGAAGCGAAATACTCGGCATCCTTCCCGTACTGGCTGGCTGTTTCCGTGAATTTGCCGTAGTCGGGCATTACCGTATCCGTAACGAATCCCAGCAGGCCCTTCGAATTGTCGGAGAGGTCGGAGAAGGCATCCTGTACCTGCTGAACCGTATCCTGAATATTCTTGACCGCAGTGGAGGTCTCGTTCGCCAGCTTTCCAATCTCGTCAGCGACGACTGCAAAGCCTTTGCCGGCCTCGCCTGCCCGGGCCGCCTCGATGGAGGCGTTCAGGGAAAGGAGGTTGATCTGCTCGGCAATGCCGGCAATGACATCCGCCATCTGGCCGATATTTTCAACAACCTTGGAGTTTTCAATACTGCTGGAGAGCTGGGTCTCAAACTGCTCGGACAGCTTCCTTGCGGACTCTGTCGAAGCCATAGACTCTTCCTCAATCTGGGCTGCCCGCTTCTTGATCTCATCGGCAGCCTTGACGGATTCGGATGTCTCGCCGGCCAGGGTGGTCATGGAAGCATTGACCTCTTCTGCAGAAGCATTGACCTCCTCGGTAGCGGCTGAAGAAGACGTCGTGGCTTCATTAATCTTTTCCATATATTCCTTGATGGCTTCGAACTTGTCGTTCAGCTCGGCCGAAGCGTTTTCGAGGTCAATGGAGGATCGGGACATCTTCTCGGAGTGGTCGGCGATATTGCCGATCATCTCGCGGTTGCTGCCGTACATGGCATTCAGGGCACTGCCCATCTTGCCGAGCTCATCCTTGGACTTGACCTTCAGAGTATCGATGGTCAGGTCGCCGGAAGCAAGGCCGTCCGAGAACTGCTGGACGGACTTGATATTCTTCGAAATACCGTTGACCTGCCAGATGACGATGATAGTCGTTGCCGCAATAGCAAGAATGCAAACCAGCAGCAGAAGAGAGGTCATGTGAGCAATCGGCTCCACAAGTTCGTCCCTCTGAATCTGGATCATGAGCTTCCAGCCGAGACCCGGAATCGTATCGTAATAGAGGCGCATGTTCTTGCCGCCGGATGTAAAGGAGGTCTGGCCCTCTTCATTGGCCATGACTGTCGCAGCCGCCTTTGCCAAGGAAGCATTGGAGTCTTCCGT
>JAZASQ010000165.1:0-3889 GCA_036343235.1 Lachnospiraceae bacterium | reverse complement strand
CCCTCACCGTGCGGGCGGCTCACGAACCGCCCGCACGGTTTCTGAAGAAAAGATTTTTTCTTTTCTTTCTGACCCTTCCGAATTTCTCCTGATGTGAGGAAATTATGAAAAAAGTATTAGGCAACAAAGGGGCGATTGCCCTGTTCGTTCTGCCGGCCCTGATTGTCTACTCGATCATCGTCGTGCTGCCGGTTCTCTGGTCCTTCTATTATTCCCTGTTTTCCGGTTCTCCCGGCCTCAACTGGCATTTCGTGGGACTGAAGAACTACGCGAAGCTCTTCACGGACCAGAACTTCCGGGATTCCCTGATGGTCAATGTGAAGTACATCTTCTTCACCATGGCCGGTCAGGTGGGCGGCGGCCTCCTCATGGCCCTCATGTTCCGCTTCTGGCTTACAAAGGGAAAGAACATCGTCCGGACCATCGTCTTCTTCCCGACCGTACTTCCCACCGTGGCAGTCGGCCAGCTGTTTGCGAAGATTTACGAGATTCAGCCGAACTACGGACTTTTGAATTCATTTCTTTCGTCCATAGGCCTTGACAGTCTTGTCCAGCCCTGGATCGGACAGGCATCGACAGCCCTTCCGGCCCTGATTCTCATGGATATCTGGACCGGCATCGGCTTCCATTCCGTCATCCTCTACGGAGCCCTTCTGGACATACCGGATGACATCGTCGAAGCGGCCCGGATAGACGGAGCCGGCGGCTGGTCCCTCTTCAAGCACATTCTGGCCCCCCTGCTCAAGCCCATGATCATCACGTCGGCCGTCTTCTCCTTCTCCGGTACCGTGAAGATGTTCGAGTCTTCCCTGGCCCTGACGAACGGCGGTCCCGGCACGGCAACCCGGTCCCTGTCCATGTACATGTATTCCGTATCCTTCACCTACAACAAGGTCGGCTACGGGTCCGTCATCGCAATCTTCATCTTCCTGCTCTGCATAGCAGGCTCTGCGGTCATCAACCTCTTCGACCGGAAAGAAGATATCTGATAGGAGCAGACAATGAAAAAGAACAAGAAAAAGATCGGCGTAGGCAGAGTCATTCAGATCATCATCATCGTTCTCATCTGCGCCATCGATATTTACCCGATATTCTGGATGCTGACGGCTTCCCTGAAGCAGTCATACGAGTGGTCGGCCAAGCCGGCTTTCGCCCTGCCGGACGGTTTCTACTGGCAGAACTACGTGGACGCCTGGAACCGCGGCCACATGAATATCTTCTTCAAGAACTCCCTCATAGATACTCTGGTATCCCTGATCTTCATCGTGATCTTCTCCTGCACGGTCGGCTTTGCCCTGACGAAGATGCGGTGGAAGGGGCGGAAGTTCTTTGACAGGTATTTCCAGCTCGGCATCATGGTTCCCGTTGCAACGGCCCTGATTCCCCTGTTCCAGATCTTCAACCGGTCAAACCTTTATAACACAAGCACTTCCCTGATCATCTCCTACATCGCCTTCGGTCTGTCCCTGTCCATCTACCTCGTGACAGGGTACCTTCGGAGCTTCCCGGATGAGATCATGGAAGCGGCAGTCATAGACGGCTGCGGCATTTATAAGCTCATGTTCTATGTCGTCGGCCCCCTGATGAAAAACGCCATCGTCACGGTCCTGGTCCTGCAGTTCTTCTTCAAGTGGAACGACCTGCTCTTCTCCATGACCTTCGTCTCCGACACGAAGCTGAAGACCATTCAGACCGGCCTTCTCTACTTCTCGGATGAGTTCGGTTCCAAGAACTGGGGCGCGATTTTCGCCTCCATTTCCATGAGCATCATTCCCATGCTGATCCTCTATATCGTGCTGAACAAGACCATCATCGAAGGTATGACGGCCGGCGCCGTGAAAGGCTGATGGAAAGAAGATTTTCCCGGCTGACCTGTTCCCTCAAAGACAGGCCAGCCATTTTTGCTTTATATTATTCATGAGGAGACCATATGCGGACATCGCCCATACTGGAAGAGTATATCGAGAATAATATAGACCGCGTCCTTAAAGGACCCCGCAGCTTCATCCGCTATCCCTTCATAGACCCGGGCTCCGTATATGACGGAAATGTCTGGGACTGGGACACTTTCTGGTGCGTCTACGGCCTGCTTCCCCGGAGGAAAAGCCTGCGGGGCGGGGAACTTTGCGATGCCATCCTGACCCACGCGAAGGGAAATGTGAAAAACTTCCTGGACTGGCAGCTTGCTGACGGCTACATCCCAATGATGATCGAAGTCGGAGAGTGGCCGGAGCCCTACCTGAATATCCAGCACAAAAAGGGCGTGCTCATGAATATGCATAAGCCCTTCCTCTGCCAGCAGGCCGCTCTGATCAGTGAGGCTTCCGGCGACTGGGAATGGCTTCGGAAAGACCTTCCGAAGATAGACGCCTACTTCGACTGCTATGAGCGCGATTACTTCAATTCCGCCTGCGGCCTCTATGTCTGGCGGGACGACATCATGATCGGCATGGACAATGACCCGGCTTCCTTCGGCCGGCCCAAGTCCTCGACAGCCAATATCTTCCTGAACAGCTTCATGGTCATGGAGATGGAGGCAGCAGCGGAGCTCTACCGCCACCTGGACGCGCCGGGGAAAGCCAATTCCATGGAGGAAAAGAGGGAAGCCCTCATCCGGGCCATTCATGAGGAGATGTATGACGCCCGGGACGGCTTCTTCTACTCCTGTGACGTGGACATAAAAACCCGGCCCTACGACTGGTTTCATAAGGGCCTTGGTGTTTTCTGGAAAACACTTCCGATCCGGATTGCGGTCTGGAGCGGCTTCCTGCCCATGCTGGCCGGCTTTGCGACGGAAAAAGAAGCAGAAAGCCTCGTTCAGTGGTACCATAATGATGCGGCCTTCGGCTCCCCCTACGGAATCACGACCCTGGACCGCAGAGAGAAGATGTTCCGGATTGAAGAGACGAACAATCCGTCCGACTGGCTCGGCCCCATATGGCTGGTGGCAAATTACTGCGTCTTCAGGGGCCTTTTAAACTACGGGTATATGGAAGAGGCAAAAGAGCTCTGCGACCGGTCCGTGGCCCTTCTGGAAGGTGACCTTAAAAAGACGGGCTGCCTGCACGAATATTATGATCCGGACTTGGGAGAACCCGTCATGAACGGGGGCTTCATCAACTGGAATATCCTCGTCCTCAATATGATGGACGAGCTGAATAAGCTTAATGCATAGAAAGGAAGTAAGAGCATGAAAGCAGGAATCGTATACACGAGCACGACACCGGAGCTCATCGCCGACGTGAACCGGGAAGTGAAAAAACAGCTGGGAGAGGACGTGGAAATCTTCGCCCAGGAGGACCCCTCCATCCTTGCGGATGTCCGGGAGGCAGGATATGTGACAACGGCTCCGGCCGCCCGCCTCATCGGCATGTACATGAAGGCCATGGAAGAAGGCTGTGACGCCATCTTAAATGTCTGCTCCTCCGTAGGGGAAGTGGCGGACAGCGCCCAGGATGTGGCCCGCTACACGGGCGTTCCCATCGTCCGGATCGACCTTGAGATGTGCAGAGAAGCCGTCCGGAAGGGAAGCCGCATCGGCGTCATGGCGACCCTGCCCACGACCATGAACCCGACGTGCAATACCATCCGCCGCGTGGCCAGGGAATTCGGGAAGCACGTGGATATCATAGAATGCCTCGTGGACGGGGCGTTCGGCCTCAACCAGGACGACTTCAAAAAGCGGATGGCCGAGTGCGCCGGAAAGATTGCATCTGACGTCGACGTCATCGTATTTGCCCAGGGCAGCATGGCCTACTGCGAAGACTATATTGCGAAGATGTACGGAAAAATCGTCCTTTCGAGTCCCCGCTTCGGAGCGGCTGCCCTGAAGCAGGCCCTTATTGAGAAAGGCTGCATGGAGGCTTGACATAATATGAGAAAAGTACTG
>JAZASQ010000164.1:0-3925 GCA_036343235.1 Lachnospiraceae bacterium | reverse complement strand
TCCCCATTCGAAGGTCATGATCCATGAGCCGCTGATTCCCCAGACCGGGGGCAACTGTACAGCCATCGTGAAGACGGCCGAGAGCATCAAGCAGACGAAGCAGGACCTGATCGATATCCTGGCAAAGCACACCGGGAAGACTGTGGAAGAGATTACGGAAGCCATCAGTTACGACCACTTCCTGACCGCAGAAGAGAGCATTGAATTCGGGCTCTGTGACAAGATCCTCGCTGATCCGATTGCTTCCCTGATTGATGTCAGATAGTTCATTCGGATATCCGTTGTTTAGAACATTAGGAGGTATCATTATGTACAACAAGAAAAAGATGCGCGAACTGATCGTTTCAATGCACCATAGCATTCCCCAGCCCAGGTACGGCGGCCCCAATCACAACTGCATCGTCATGGGCGGGCCGGGATACGGCAAGACCAGGTACTTTACCGAAGTCAACCTTGCCCTGATGAAAGGCACATCCTTCATCATCAACGATTCCAAGGGAAGCCTGGTGAAGAAATACCGGGGTTACCTGGAACGGATGGGCTACGAAGTCCGCGTGCTGAACTTTGCCAGGCCCGGGACGGATGGCCATTGGAACATGTTCAAGTATATCCGCAACGAACAGGATATCATGAGTATTGCCCACATTTTGACCTATCTTGTTGAACAAGGGCAGGGCAACAACAAGGATCCCTTCTGGGATGAGGCAACACAGATGCGGATGGCTGCCTTTATCGCATTCTGCAAGGAATTCGTGCCGAAGGGCAAGATGACATTTCCGACTCTTGTATTTCTTCTCGATAATCCGATGCGCCTTCTGGATTTCGTCCCCGGCGGGAAAGAAAAGTATGAAGAGCTGGAGAAGGAAGAAAAAAAGGCGCGCTCCTATGATGACTGCTGGGGACAGATTGCGGCGGAACTAGGAATGTCTCCCTCTCAGAAAAACTGTCTCGAATCGAGAGTGTTTATGGCATTGTCCCGGCTGTTCCCTGACTCCTACGCACTGAAGCTATACTGCCGCGTGGCCCAGTCTCCCGAAAAGACCTGGAATACCATCCGCATCACGACCTTTTCCAAGCTCGGAAACTTTGACGCGGGCGGCGTACAGGAAATGCTGAGCAGCGACGACGTGGATATCGAATCCATTGGCGACCGGAAGACCGCCCTGTTTGTCTGCGTTTCCGACTGCGACCGGGCACTGGACCCTCTGGCGAATATCTTCTATTCCCAGGCCATCAAAGTCCTTGAAGAGCATGCGGACAACGATTGCCCTGAGAACCGCCTGCCGATTGATGTGACCTTCCTTTTTGATGATTTCGCCACCAGCGTGAAGATTGATGACTTCCCCCGCATGATCGCTGCCTTTCGCAGCCGTGGGATGAGCGCCATCCTGCTTCTGCAGTGTGAATCCCAGCTGGAGTCCTTCTACAGCCCGAGCGATGCCAAGGCCATCATAGCCTGCTGCAGCACCTACGTCTACCTCGGCACGATGGACCTGCCTACCGCACAGAACATGTCCAAACGGATGAACGTTCCCCTGGAGAAGGCCATGAACGTGCCGGAAGGCATGTGCTATGTCCACCACCAGGGCATGAAGCCCTTCATGGACGAACTCTTCGATACCGCCGCCATGGAGAAGGAGCTGGGAATCAGCCAGCCCCTTGAGGCAGCGAGACCGGAAGAGCCCGTCGCCCATGAGAAGGATGCTGCCTGATAGAAATGATGTTTGTACCTGTGGCCCGTGTCATAGCGGGCTGCAGGAGTTCCGGGAGGAAGAGCATATGAATGGATTGACACAGGAGGAATATATGAAACAATGGGATCCGTACAAAGAATTCGGAAGAGAAACGATTCATGGCTGGTGCAGCCGGACAAACTGGGACGATGGGAGTATATGGGACAGGGATGTCCATTACAGGGACAAACTTGGCCTGAAACAGGTAGATTTCAGAAACAAAAAGAACAGCCGCTGCGCTGCGGCTGTTCCGGATGGATTGTTGAAGAATCCAAGATTGCAGGTTCTCGCCAAAGAACTTGCTCAGTCGTCGGAATTCTCCCCGGTCTTTCAGACCGGGTCCCCTCCTACGACAATTGATGACTGTACCGACCAAGGTTCAATCACGGCTTTATTATTACATGAAAGGCCGTCGCTTTCAAGTCATTTTGCAATTCTGCAATTTTCCGGTATTCACGCAATCCATAGATTTTCTGAGAAACAGGCCCGCATATTGAATCAATAGGGCTTAATATTATTCATGAAACAAGCTGACACGGCTGCCTGCAAATGGACAGGATAGAAAGGATGTACGAAATGAAGTCAGATGAATTCAAGGGCTCCGGTACGGTTGGCGTATCCGCCGAGGGACAGGAGGTAAAGGACTCCGGGATAGAAACGGCCCCCGACGAGTTCGTTGTAAAGACAGCAACTGCAATAATGGACAAGTATGATGACGCATTTAAGGAGCTGGCGAAATGAAGACACTTACAAAAGAGCAGGTGCTTCTCCTGCATGAAAAAATTATAGACAGATATGGCGGAGTTCAGGGAATCCGTGATGAGGGCCTGCTGGAATCTGCTTTGAATGCACCGTTTCAGTCTTTCGGTGGGACGGACCTTTATCTTTCCGTTGAAGAGAAGGCTGTCCGCCTCGGATATGGCCTGATCAAGAATCATCCCTGCAGAGACGGAAACAAGCGGATTGGAGCCTTGGCCATGCTGGTCATGCTGGAACTCAACGACGTCTCTTTAAACGCGAATAATGAAGAACTCACCGACGAGATCATGAATGCGGCAGCAGGAGAGCTTTCCGAAGAGCAGCTGCTGGAGTGGGTGAGGTCAAAGCACTGAACGGCGGAGACTGATGATGCGCCTATTTCCTTTGAGGTGAAATGATTTTTCACGATACGAGGTGATTACCATGATGTTTGTTACGGGCGATTGCCACGGCGATTACCGCCGCTTCAATGTGAAAAACTTTCCTCAGCAGAAGGAGATGACAAAGGATGACTACGTCATCGTCTGCGGGGACTTCGGCTACTGGCTTCCGTCAAAAGCCAGAGAGCATGATATGGATGAACTTGAGCAGAGGTCATTTACCACGCTTTTCGTAGATGGCAACCACGAGGACTACGACAGCCTGAACTCCCTTCCGGTTGAAGAATGGAACGGGGGGAAGGTACATAAGATCCGGAAGTCTGTCATTCATCTGATGCGCGGCCAGTACTATATGATTGGCGGAAAGACGGTATTTACCTTTGGCGGGGCAGCTTCCCACGATGTTCAGGGAGGAATCTTTGACGTTCTCGATATTGAAAGATGCCGGAAAAAGGAAACGATTACTGCAAAAGATATCGTGCCGGAAGAGCTGATGTACTATTATTATGACGAAGCGAACTACGTACCTTACCGGGTAAACCACGTTTCCTGGTGGAAAGAGGAGGTTCCGACTGAGGAGGAATTCCTGGAGGGCGTAGAAAACCTGAAGGCCCACGGGAACAAGGTAGACTTCGTCTTTTCCCATGACGGACCTTCGTCGGATGTGGCCATCTATTCCCACGGAGAAGTCAAGGCAGATGACACCCGAAGATATCTGGAGGAATTCCGGGTACTGCTCTTCGACAACTACGAGGGCTGGTACTTCGGCCATCATCATGACAATCATCGGATTACGGCCAAGGACACATTGCTGTACGAGAAGATTATTCAGATTGCGTGAGGAAATTATGAAGGATATTATTTTTACGGAACTTCGAAGCATATATCAGGAAATGACGCCGGAGCAGGAGACTGCAGCTGCCAGGCCCGCGGCCCATTGCATAGGCATGCTGGAGGAGTTTTCTAATATTCAGCGGAGGAAAGGTCTGCTTGCGCTTGATGGATATGTGCAACACTATGATGATTTTCTGTCAAGGATGGCCGTGCATCTTG
>JAZASQ010000163.1:0-3951 GCA_036343235.1 Lachnospiraceae bacterium | reverse complement strand
TTCTCCCACGAGAGAAAGCAGAGGTACCGCTTCTCCAGCAGGGTTTGCAGTTCCACGTCGGCAACGGACTGAATGGTCGCCATGATCTGTTCCTTCAGTTCCACCAGATCCTCCACGTCCTTCTTCAGGCTTTCCTGCAGGTCGATGATCTTCAGCACAGCACGTTCTACTTTGGAGCCTCCGTGATTCGGGTTCCGGGGCATGTCGCTGTAGGTGATGGTGCAGGAGGTAGCCAGTTCATTTAAGGACTCAATCTGCTGGAGCTTGGACTTGATCCGCATATCCAGCGTCCGCGCCTGTGATAAATATTCCTTTGCTGTCATTTCGATTTCTCCTTCCGCAGCTTTCTGATGAGATACTCCGGGTCGACTTTTGATAGAACACCAAACCAGCCGGAGCGGAAGAAGCGCTCGATTTCGGCAAGCTCTGCCTCGTCATCCGTGAGCCGGTAGTCTTTTACGGCCTGCAGGACGATGGCATTTGCCAGTTCCTCGTATGGGTTCAAAGTCTCACCTCCGATTCTCTTGATCCTCGGATTGACTCTGGTTTTCGTAAATTGACTCTGATTGTCATCGGTACAGCTCGGCCTTTACTGCAGCAATCAGGCCGTCCTGTGTTTTCTCCTTGTTCTGGAGTGCCTTCAGAACGCGGCCATCCACAGTGTCATCTGTAATGATATGGTGGATGACGACGGTCTCGGATTGTCCCTGCCTCCAGAGACGGGCATTGGTCTGCTGGTAAAGCTCCAGTGACCATGTGAGGCCAAACCAGATGAGGGTGGAGCCTCCTGCCTGCAGGTTGAGGCCATGTCCGGCTGAGGCCGGGTGGATGACGGCCACCGGTATAATTCCGGCATTCCAGTCGCGGATATCGGCAGAGGTCTTGATTTCCCGGACTTTGAAACGGGACTTGATCCGCTCAAGGTCATGTTTGAACCAATAGGCCACCAGCACCGGTTTCCCATTGGCTCCCTCGATCAGATCCTCCAAGGCGTCCAGCTTCCGGTCGTGAATCCGGATCTGCTGCTTGTCGTCATCGTAGATCGCGCCGTTTGCCATCTGCAGGAGCTTGCCGGTGAGGGCTGCTGCATTTGCGACCGTGATTTCCTTCTCCGGAAGCTGCAGTACCAGCGTTGCCCTAAGCTCCTCGTACCGTTCGCGCTCATCATCGGACAGCTCCACCACGCAGTTGTTCATAACGAGCTCCGGCATCTTCAGGTGATCGGCTGCCTTCATGGAAATGGTGATATCCGAGATCCGCTTGTAGATCGCCTTGTCCGCACCGGGCAGGAGCTTGTAGGAGTAGATGATCTGGCCGTTCCGCTTGTCCGGGGTGAAGTAGTTGTTGCGGTACATCCCGATAAAGCGTCCGAGCCGTTCACCCATGTCCAGAATCTTGAATTCTGCCCACAAGTCCATGAGGCCGTTCGCGGAAGGGGTACCGGTCAGCCCGACAATCCGCTTTATCCGTGGCCGCACCCGCATCAGAGCCTTAAAGCGCTTTGACTGGTGGCTCTTGAAGGAAGAGAGCTCATCCACGATGACAGTGTCGAAGTCAAAGGGGATGCCGCTTTGTTCCACCAGCCACTGGACGTTTTCCCGGTTGATGATATAGATGTCAGCCGGTCTCTTTAAGGCGGCGATGCGATCCTTCTCTGAGCCAACCGCCACGGAGTAGGTCAGGAGCTTTAAGTGATCCCACTTTTCGATCTCCGCTGGCCACG
This sequence comes from Lachnospiraceae bacterium, assembly GCA_036343235.1. GTDB lineage: Bacteria > Bacillota > Clostridia > Lachnospirales > Lachnospiraceae > RUG306. The sequence goes on along the minus strand of JAZASQ010000163.1, from coordinate 2,228 downwards.
TGTCCCGTGCCACCCTTAAGGGTGCGATCACCAGTATGCGGTGCGCCTCAAAGGTGTCGAACAACAGGTCAAGGAGTGCTGTCAGGGTGATGCTCGTCTTGCCAAGTCCCATGTCCAGAAGGACGGCACAGGCAGGGTGGGTTTCGATATAGTTGGTGACATACCGCTGGTAGTCATGGGGTACATATTTCATCAAGGATTCCTCCGATCTGGTCTTCGCCATCAAGGACGTAGACCTTAAATCCCAGCTGGCGCAGCAGGCGGTGTCTCGCTTCCTGCAAAGGGCGCGGAGCCTTGCCGGGAGCCTTGACCTCCACAAAGGCCATACGGCCACCCGGCAGAAGTACGATCCGATCCGGCATGCCATCAAAGCCCGGACTCGTGAATTTCGGTGCCAGACCACCACGACTCTTTACTGCGTCAGCCAGCTTTTTCTCTATTGTCTTTTCTCGCATTCGTTTACCTCCATCAGGCCGATTAACGGCCAAGGTGCAAGGTGTATCAATGCCATTTACTGAACTTTTTCTTAGGCTGATTTTTTTAGGCCTAAGAGAACTTTTGTATATGACCTTGATACACCTTGTCACATACCGGGATCAGGTCAGAAAATCATCAAAATCCCCGTCGTCGGTTTTCAGGCGCAGGCCTGTAAAGAAGCGCTTCCTCTTGAGCACCACGCGCTCATATCCGGCGTTCTCCAGCGCAAAGTAGAAGTCTGCCGTGCTGCGGACATACTCGTTCGTGTCCACGCAGTAGTTCCGGTAGGCCTGATACAGCGCCGAGGAGCTTTCCCGGTAGTCGTCCCCGACATCGCATTTGTCTTCAATGAAGTGTCCGAACCAGTCATTCTGGGCGCGGTACTCATCGATAGCCTTCTGCACGCACTCCGGAACAGGAATCCGGTAGTCCAGCTTGATCACCTTTTTGGCACCCTCGATCACCCACGCCAAAATGCTTTCACCGGCGTTGGCATAGAGGTATTCGGCATAGTTCTTCTTGTCGCCGGAGCCCTCGATCTTGGCATCAAACGGGATCACGATCAGCCTCCGCCAGATGCCGTCATCGGACGCACTGACGCGAGGCAGGTGGTTGGTATAGAGCACCAGCGTGTGGCAGGGCGTGAAGGAAAACGGATCTTTGTACTTTTTCTCTGCGAACATATCGTCCGTGGAGCAGAGCTGCTTGACGGTGGAGTCGTTGAGCCTTGCGCCTTCCTGCATCTCCGCAGCGATGAGCAGGCGCTTGCCCTTGGCCTCGGCCAGCTCCGGCTTGATGTTCCGCCTGCAGCCGACCGTCAGGGTATCCGCAGAGATGTTGCCGCTGTAAAGGCCGAGCACACGGGAGACGGCATTCCAGAAGGTAGACTTACCGTTCCGGCCACAGCCGTAGGCGATGATCAGGGCTTCCACGTAGACCTTGCCAATGACGGCCAGTCCGCAGATCATCTGGACATAATCGATCAGCTGCTGGTTATGGCAAAAGATCAGGTCGAGGCAATCCAGCCAGATCTGTTCTCCCTTGCTGCTGGGAGAGACCGAGGTGATCTTCGTAATGAAGTCCTCCGGCGAATGCTCACGGGCACCGGCAAGGCCGCGCCGCAGGTCATAGGTGGCAGCCGGGGTGCAGAGCGCGAAGGGATCAGCGTCCAAGTCCCTCGGAGAGATTTCCAGCATCGGGTGCGATTCCTTTAAGGTCGCGGTGATGTATTTGGAGTCCCGGCGACGGAGGGCAAAGGACTGGTAGGCCTTGGCAGACAGGAATTCCTTATATGCCTCCAGCTGCTCGTCGCTCATCAGCTGTTCGGCCTTTGCCTTGCTGGTGCCGTCGAGGATGGTCTGGGCACCGCAGTCCTCCATTTTCTTCAGAGCCTCCTGCATGTCCTTGGTGGCTTCCTTCAGCTGCCTGCGTGTCAGCTCATGGGCGACCGCCTGCGCACCGGGCTCTGTTTCCTTCCAGTAGTGTTCCGTATAGCGGATGAAGTGGGTGGCCGGTGAGTACCTGAGCTCATTCGAGAAGTGTTTTGCCAATACCTCGGCCTGCCCGACGTCGGAGAAGTCCTCCGGCTTATAACTGGTGTCGTCGTTGTAGACCTCCGGGGGGACGTAGCCATCCTGCGAGGCGACACGGGAGAAGAACTTCTGGGCGCTGCGCCAGATGGTCTTAAGCTCCGCATCCGAGAGCGGCGGATCACACTTGGCGGCTTCATCGAGGAAGCACTGGTAGGCCTC
>JAZASQ010000162.1:0-4004 GCA_036343235.1 Lachnospiraceae bacterium | reverse complement strand
GGAATACAGCATGACCTGGTCGTCCCCGAAGGCTGCCGCCCGCCCGTCCCGGAAAAAGCAGACGAAGGGCACCGCCATGTCGGAGTAGGAAAACTCGGCCGCGACATTGTCCTTCTGCTTCGACCCCCAGTCCGAGAAATCATAGAAGCGGACCGTGGTCTTGATGGTCCCCATTGAGAGGTCAAGAATGGATACTAAAAGTTTCTTTCCGTCGTCGGAGACGCTGCAGGCAATGGGATAGCCGGAGTTTTCCGTGTGCAGCTCCCCGCCGGCCAGAAGCTTCCCGTCTGCCCCGTAGAGGTTTACGACGTGGGTGCCTCCGTCGGACATGATGGCCGCCGCTTCCCCGCTCTCCGAAATGTCCGCCCGCTCGACAGGCAGGTCCGTGGATATTACCTTTTCCTTTCCCGCCTTGTCGTATACGTGAATTTCGGTCCCACCCCGGTCGTAGACCAGCATGTACTTACGGTCAATGACGGTCTGGGGCGTGGTCATCTCGAAGGAGGCCGTCCACAGGAGGTTTCCGTCGTAGTCGAGGCAGGAAATCCCGTCCCGGCTGTAGCCGACGACATTTCCGGCGAATTCCCCGAACACGGTCCGACCTGCGTCGGACAGGGCTGCCTCCGACTTGACCTCATAAGAGGAAAAGGTGCGAAAAGCCCCGTAGGCCACAGTGCCTGCGATCAGGGCAACCGTGATGGCTACGGCCACTGCAATTTTTCCGGCGGGATGTTTCTCGTTCATTCGATACTAATATAGTACGCCAAAAGTACTTTCCGCAGGACTTTGCTGCTTCGCAGCCTGTGTCCTGCTCCCTCTGCTCTTACAATAAGTTCAAAAATGGCCGCCTCCGGGAAAGCGCCTGCATTGCTGCTCTTCGTGCGTTCCCCCGGGCACGGCCAACATATATTATTCTTATAGAATTCCTAGAAGATGAAGATGGCGCAGCCGTACGCGGGCAGCGGGTAGGCGATGGAATACTCCCTGTTGTCGCACTTCTCCTCTTCCGGCGTATAGTACTTCTTTCTCTTCTCCGGCCAGATCTGGTCTTCGCCGCTGCCGGCCAGGTCGCCGAGAAGCTCCGGGTCGTCGTTGGCGAATACAAGCCGGTGGCGTTTCTCGGAGATGACGCCGACCCGGTAGTCGTCATAGTGCATGGGCGTCATGTTCACAACAATAAGGGCGGAATTCTTTCCATTCTTTGCTTTCCGGGTAAAGCTGTAGATGCCCCGGTAGCTGTCGTCCGCATTGATCCACTCAAAGCCGGCCCAGTTGATATCCTGCTGATAGAAAGCCGGATATTTCGTATACAAGTGGAGGAGGGCCTTCATACAATTGTTCACATAGCGGTGCTTGGGGTCGTCAAGAAGGTACCAGTCCAGCTCCCTTGCCTCGCTCCACTCCTGCTTCTGGGCGAAGTCCTGGCCCATGAAGAGGAGCTTCTTGCCGGAATGGGCCATCATGAAGACATAGCCGGCTACGAGGTTCCGGTACTTGTCAATGCCGAGCCCGGGCATCTTCTCCAGCATGGAGCACTTCAGATGGACAACTTCGTCATGTGACAAAACGAGGATATACTTCTCCGCCTCATTATAAGACATGGCAAAGGTCAGCTTGTTGTGATTGTCCTTGCGGAAATAGGGGTCCAGCTTCATATAGTCCAGGAAGTCGTGCATCCAGCCCATATTCCACTTGTAGGAAAAGGCCAGGCCGCCGTCCTTGACATCCCCCGTGATCCGGGGCCAGGCTGTGGACTCCTCGGCGATCATGACGAAGCCCTTGTAGCGGCCCGTCATCAGAGTATTCAGGTGCTTAAAGAATTCAATGGCCTCGAGGTTTTCATTTCCGCCCTTTTCGTTCGGGATCCACTGACCCTTCTCCTTCCCGTAATCGAGATAGAGCATGGAAGCCACAGCGTCCACCCGGAGCCCGTCGATATGGTAGGTCTCCTCCCAGTTGATGGCGGACCCGATCAGGAAATTCTTGACCTCGGTCTTCCCGTAATCGAAGATCTTCGTCCCCCACTCGGGATGCTCTCCCTTGCGGGGATCCGTGTATTCATAGAGGGGCTGGCCGTCGAAATCAGCCAGGCCGTGGGCGTCCTTGGGGAAGTGGGCCGGAACCCAGTCCAGGATGACCCCGATGCCGTTCTCATGCAGGTAGTTCACGAGGTACATGAAGTCCTGGGGGCTTCCGTAGCGCGAAGTCGGGGCATAGTAGCCTGTGACCTGATAGCCCCAGGAGCCGTCAAAGGGGTATTCGGATATGCCCATGAGCTCCACGTGGGTGTAGCCCATGTCCTTCACATATTTCGTCAGGGACGTGGCCAGGTCCCGGTAGGTATAGAAGCCGTCGTCCTGCCGGCCGGGATGCCGCATCCAGCTGCCCGGATGGCATTCGTAGATGGCCATAGGCTGCTCGTAGTAAGGCTGGGCCTTTTCCCTCTGCTTCAGCCAGGCGGAATCGGTCCACTTGAAGCCGTCCGTCCTTGCGAGGCGGGAGGCCGTCCCCGGACGGACTTCCGCCGAGCAGGCATAGGGATCGGCCTTGTAGAGCTTCCTCCCGTCGCCCGTATAGATGAGGAACTTGTAGAGCTGGCCTTCGTGGGCTTCCGGAATGAAGAGCTCGAAGATGCCCATGTCCTGGGGCGTCAGACGGACCATATAGTGGCTGGTCTCGTTCCAGCCGTTGAAATCGCCGATGACAGCCACACTGGCGGCGTGGGGGGCCCAGACATCAAACCATACGCCCTCCTGCCCGCTCTCGTCCGTGCCGAAGTGGGCGCCCAGCTTCCTGAATATGTCATAATGGGTCCCCTGCCCGAACAGGTACATATCCAGCTCCGTGAAATTCCGCATATGCTTTCTCCCCTCTATATCTGCATCTGCCTATGGCCGCCTCAGTCGGGGTGCCATTTGCAACAAAACGCCTTCTGTGCGACCCCGCACTCCGGTAATGGGGGGCCATTTGCAAGGAAACGCCTTCTGGGCGACCCCGCACTCCGGTAATGGGGTGCCATTTGCAATAAAAAGCCTACTGGGCGACCCCGCACTCCGGTAATGGGGTGCCGTTTGCAACAAAACGCCTTCTGTGCGACCCTGCACTCCGGTAATGGGGTGCCATTTGCAATAATACGCCTTCTGTGCGACCCTGCACTCCGGTAATGGGGTGCCGTTTGCAATAAAACGCCTTAAAAGAGACCCGCCGCACTATACAAAGTGTTTTTCCTGCAAAATGCGCCGGCCCTTGTCATCGAATTTCTTGCCGGCGACGCGGGCGAAGAAGCTGCCGTGCTCGGCCCGGTCTATGGCCTCGTCCACGATTTCCTTGACTTCCGTGAGGTAGGTCGGGTGGTCGAGGCGGAGGATGCGGTTGATCCGGTCGTAGAGGGCCAGAACCCCCATTTCATCGATGGTATAGCCCAGGTCCTTCGCGTAGGCCTCGCCGAAATTGACAAGCTCATCTATTGTAAGGGCCGGAATGGAAATCTTCTCCGTGAACTTGTTCGAGAAGTTCCCGTCCAAGGCCAGGGCCTTCTTCATGCCCTCGTGGCTGTCCTCAAGGATGACGAGCATGCCGCTCGTGTCGTTCGCCATCAGAAGGGACAGGTTCACAGCCGTGTTCCGGGTCATGTCGCCAGCGTTTTCAATGATGAGGCAGCCGCCGGACACCATGGCAAAGAGCTTCTGGATGTCCTTGGAATTCAGCTTGTCCCCGTCAATCTTGCCGACCCGGTCTCCGGGCTTGCCTATTTCCTTCTGCAGGACTTTGATGATGGATGTGGCCAGGGTCGTCTTCCCGCTGCCGTGGCCCCCCATGATAATAATATTTCCCCTGTCAGCGGTCTTCGAGTCTTTGTAACGGGCCCGTACCCCCATGAGGAGCATGGCCAGGGACTTCTCCATCCCGCTGATGGGAGTGAAGTATGTGAAGGCTTCCTTCTCGTCCTCCGTGAGCTCCGAATCGGAATACTCTGCCGCAATGGCCTGCTGCAGGCCGTCCTC
>JAZASQ010000161.1:0-4006 GCA_036343235.1 Lachnospiraceae bacterium | reverse complement strand
GATTCCTTGGACTGGTCCGCCAGGTGGGAGATTTCCTCCGCGACAACGGCAAAGCCCTTGCCGGCTTCGCCCGCCCGGGCAGCTTCAATCGATGCATTCAGAGACAGGAGGTTCGTCTGGCCCGCGATGGAATCAATGGCGGAAACCGCTTCCTGAACCTCCCCGACATAGGAATCCACAGCCTTCATGGCATCCGCCACTTCCGCCAGGGACATCTCTGTCTGGGACATGGCTTCCCGGAGTTCATCGAAGGAATTCTTCATCTGATCGGAGGAGGCCGCCATATCGCCGGCCTTCTCATCACTTCCGGCCACCTCTTCCGTCAGGGTGCCGACAGAGTTCACAATATCGCCGATGGCCTCAACGCCTTCCTGCACGGTCTCCGCCTGGGATGTGGCGCCGGAAGCAATTTCACTGACTGCCTGGGTGACACTCTGGGTGTTTTCCTCGGTCGTCCGCGCGGACTCGCTCATGGTAGCAGCGGAATCCTTGATCTCTTCCGCCTTTCCGTTGATCTTTCCTATGACTTCCGTCAACTTGTTCCGGAGGGCGTCCGCATTGCGCACGAGTTCGCCGAGCTCATCCTGCCGGGCCATGGATTTTTCGTTTACTTCAAAGGTCAGGTTGCCTTCCGCGATCTGGGAGTTGGCCTTGTCCGCATCCTGGATGAAGTTCGTGATGCGGCGGGCCAGGAAGGATACCACAATGACCGTAACGACCACAAGGATTGCCGCGATGACCAGCATGGTGATCATGGAAGACCGCAGGGCGTTTTCAAAATCCGCCCGCGGAATGCCGGTGAAGAACATGCCGACAATGGCCCCCGTGTCATCCTTGATCGGGGTATAGTAGACGAAATAGGGCTTCCCTGCCACCTTCGTATTGTCAGAAGAATAAATATTTCCGTTTTTCAGGACAGCATTGATGACCTCCTCGGAAGCCTGAGTACCGACGGCCTTCTGTCCGTCTTCTCCCACAACGGATGTTACCCGGCGGGTGTCGCCGACGAAAAGGGTGCAGTCTATATCAAAGTTCTTTTTGTACGTATCGAAGGACTGCTCCATCTTTGTGGAGTCGCTCCCGGCAACAGCTTCCCCGTTCATAGTCGTTGTGTCGGTGGCCTCATCATAGGTCAGGGAGCCGACCCCGTCTGCGCTGCGCTTGTACTGCTCGTACAGCATGGCATCGACAGAGGACAGGCGGTCGATGTAGCTTTCTTTCAGGGCTTCCCTCTGCATGATGATGGACGTCATGGCCATAAAGATCGTGACAATGACCATGGGGACGAGAGCGATCAAAAGCATGGTCGTCCGGAACCCCCTCCGGGACTTGTGCTTGGTTTTCATGCGAACCTCCTTTATCGCTGGATTCCTATTGTGCTCAGATATGGAAATTCTACCACTTTTCCCGGGATTTGTACTACATTTATTGAAGAGAAGCAGAATTTTGTTCGCAAGAATTGTAATATTCAGAAAAAAGCCCGTCGGCGGAGTGATTCACCTCTACTGGCGGGATTTTTCATTACTAATGTAAAGCATCTTTGCACCGGCAGGCGCGAGCCTTGGGCGAGCGCCGCGGCCGCCGACAGGCGGCTCTTATGCAGCATGCACCGCATCCGCCATGGATTTGACCAGGTCGGAAAGGAGTTACTGGCAGGCGGCTATTCACGCGCTGTGCACCGCATCCGCCATGGATTTGACCAGGTCGTAGATGGGATTGACCGCGTCGGTGCCGTATTTTTCGCAGAGTTTCACGATGGCACTTCCGACAATTGCCCCGTCGGACTTCGCTGCCATGTCCGCTGCCTGCTCCGGGGTGGAAATGCCGAAGCCGATGGCACAGGGGATGTCGTTTTCACTCTTCACCAGGTCCACCATGGCCTTGACGTCCGTGGTGATCTCTGTTCGCATGCCGGTGACGCCAAGGGAGGAAACGCAGTAGACAAAGCCCTCCGCGGATTTCGCAATCGTGCGGATCCGGTCATGAGAGGTCGGGGCAATCAGGGACACAAGTTCAAGTCCGTGGGCCTTGGCAGGGACAGCAAACTCTTCCTTCTCCTCATAGGGCACGTCCGGAAGGATGAGGCCCTGTACGCCGGATGCTGCTGCATTCGTCATGAACTTTTCCATCCCGTAGGAGTAGACCACGTTCGCATACGTCATAAAGACAAGAGGAATTGTCACTTTTGTCCGAAGATCCTTCACCATGTCGAAAATCTTGTCCGTCGTGACACCGCCGGTCAGGGCGCGGAGGTTGGCCCCCTGGATGACCGGGCCCTCAGCGGTCGGGTCCGAGAAGGGAATGCCCAGCTCCACGAGGTCAGCACCGGCCTCCGCCATCTTCACCACAATTTTTTCCGTTGTCGAAAGGTCCGGATCCCCGCAGGTGATGAAGGGGATGAAGGCCTTGCCCTGCGCGAAGGCGTCCGCAATTCTTATATCTGACATGTCATTGTCTCCTTATATTCAGTAATACATGTCGCCATTTTTCTGTTGCTATTGCCGATATGTATTCTCATTTCGTTTCACTTCATTTTCGGCAAATTCTCGTTTTTTTTGCCAAAAGTGAATTCAGTCGTGAAGATCTTCGCCCCGATAGCGGGCAATCGCGGCCACGTCCTTGTCCCCTCGGCCGGACACTGTAATGACGATAATCTTGTCCTTGGGCAGGGTCGGCGCCAGCTTTTTCGCGTAGGCCACAGCGTGGGCACTTTCAATGGCGGGGATGATGCCCTCGGTCTTTGACAGGTATTCGAATGCGTCCACCGCCTCATCGTCCGTGATGGCCACATATTCGGCCCGGCCGGTGTCGTGGAGCCAAGCGTGCTCGGGTCCGATGCCCGGATAGTCAAGACCGGCGGAGATGGAGTAGACCGGAGCGATCTGCCCGTACTCGTCCTGGCAGAAGTAGGACTTCATGCCGTGGAAGATGCCCAGGCGGCCGGTGGCAATGGTGGCTGCCGTTTCGAAGGTGTCCGTACCCCGCCCGGCTGCTTCACAACCGATGAGTCTGACCGATTTGTCATCGATGAAGTGGTAAAAACTTCCTATTGCATTGGAGCCGCCGCCGACGCAGGCCATGACCACATCAGGGAGCCGGCCTTCCTTTTCCAGCATCTGCTGCTTGATCTCTCTTGAGATGACCGCCTGGAAGTCGCGGACAATCGTGGGGAAGGGATGCGGTCCCATGCAGGAACCAAGACAATAATGAGTGTCGCTGATTCTTCTCGTCCACTCCCGCATTGTCTCGGAGACAGCGTCCTTCAGGGTCCCGGTCCCGGACTCGACCCCGTGGACCTGGGCGCCTAAAAGGCGCATGCGGTAGACGTTCAGGGCCTGCCGCTCCATGTCTTTCACGCCCATATAGACATCGCACTCCATACCGAGGAGGGCGGCCACTGTCGCTGTAGCGACACCGTGCTGGCCGGCGCCGGTTTCCGCAATGAGGCGGGTCTTGCCCATCTTCTTGGCGAGGAGGCCCTGGCCCAGACAGTTATTGATCTTGTGGGCGCCGGTGTGGTTCAGGTCCTCGCGCTTCAGGTAGATCTTGGCCCCGCCCAGGTCCTTCGTCATATTTTCCGCGTAATAGAGGAGGGAAGGGCGGTTGGCGTAATTATTATAGAGGTCGGTCAGCTCCCGGTTGAACTCGGGGTCGTCCTTGTAATGCTTGTAGGCGTCCTCGAGCTCGATGACGGCGTTCATCAGGGTCTCCGGAATGTACTGGCCCCCGTGGATGCCGAAGCGGCCCTTGGACGTGCTGCTGTTGTTTTCGCTCATTTCGTGCTTCCTTTCCTTGCTATTTCGATGATATTTTTTACCTTTTGTCTGTCCTTGAAGCGGTCGGTTTCTACAGAAGAACTGATATCCACTGCGTACGGACGGAGGGTATTTATCGCATGACTAATATTTTCCTCCGAGATCCCTCCGGCCAGAAAGTATGGGCGGGAAAACCCGGATAGGAGGTCCCAGTTGAAGGTCTGCCCGGACCCCTTCCCGGCGTCGAGGAG
>JAZASQ010000160.1:0-4032 GCA_036343235.1 Lachnospiraceae bacterium | reverse complement strand
CGGGAGATTGAGGAAGATAACCCGGATTACGACGAATACGATATCGATATGTCGGAAATCGGCCATAACCCCTATGTGCTGGCAGCCTTCCTGACCGTTCTTTATGAGGACTATTCACGGGCGGAAGTCCAGCGGACGCTCCGGGAGCTTTTCGCGGCACAGTATGAGTTTTCGACAAGTCACCATACGGAAACCGTGACGGAGACCCGGCAGGTACGTGTCGGGGAATCCCTGGGACAGGTGGTGACCAGCGGCTACTGCAACTGCCCCATCTGCTGCGGAATCTGGTCCGGCGGGCCAACGGCCAGCGGTGTGTACCCGACTGCGGAGCATACCATCGCTGTAGATGCCAATAACCCTTTTGTTCCCATGGGGACGAAGGTTGTGATGAACGGCGTGGAGTATACCGTGGAGGATACAGGAAACTTTGACCGCTACGGCGTGCAGTTCGATGTTTACTATGACAGCCACCAGGCGGCACAGAACCATGGCCATCAGACCTGGGAAGCCTTTGTGGCAGACGACAACGGAGACAACGTAGTGGAAGTGACGCAGACGACCACAAAGAGAGTGTTGACCGTAGAAGTAACAAACCACAGCCTGGAAACGGTGATCGAGAACTGGGGCCTGACGGATGACCAGATGGAGCGTTACCGGCTTCTTGTCCAGCAGAAGGGAAATCGGGATTACCTCTTCCCGGACAGTATGTATATCACCCCTGGCGGCGGGATCCAATACACGATTCCAGGTGAGGCGCTGACGGATGAGAAGTTCGCAAAAATGATCCGGGAAGCAGAGAAATACCTGGGATATCCCTATGTATGGGGCGGTTCGTCGCCATCCACCAGCTTTGACTGTTCCGGTTTTGTCTGCTGGGTGATCAACAACTGCGGGAATGGTTGGAATGTAGGGAGGACTACGGCAGAAGGACTTCGGCAGATGCTGCCGGCGATACGTCCAAGTGAAGCGAAACCAGGAGACATCATCTTCTTCCAGGGAACGTATGACACGGTTGGGGCCTCGCATGTCGGCATATACGTGGGCAACGGGATGATGATCCACTGCGGGTCGCCCATTCAATATGCGTCGGTCAACTCAGATTATTTCCAACGGCACTTCATGTGTTACTGCAGGCTGCCATAAGGAGGGATATTTTGGACGACTCAAAACTGAAAAAGATTGAAGCGGAGCTTAAAAAAGCCCGCATGAAACGTGACGAGTGGGACAGGAAGGTGAAAGACCTGGAACGTAAATACCGGGAAGCGGAGAACACATGCATCCATGACATGGTCCACGCCGCAAACCTTTCTCCGGAACAGCTGGCAGAGCTGATCCGGAGTGCCCTTCAGGCAGCGCCTGCGGGAGATCCCATGACAATAATCCATCAGAACGAGGAGGATGAATAAGACATGAGAAAGAAAATGAGACTGATTGCGATCCTGTTAGCGATGATTCTGAGTGCCGGAACCATGAGTGTTCCGGCGTTTGCTAATACCGGCGAGTATACCGAGGACGGGAGCACGCAGGCTGCTGCTACCATCCAGGCACAGGAAGCGGACAGCTCCTCTGAGGACAGTGCGGCGGCAGGAACGACGGAAGAACCCGCAGCAGCAAATCCTATTGAGGAAATCACCGGGGAAACACAGGAGGAAGGCCCCATCGACCGTTCGGTGACGATTACGGACAATGAAGGCACTGCATTTTCCATCCCTGTTCCTGATGTGGAGACACTTATCACCCTGATGGAAAAGCTGCAGGGGAAGGAAACAAAGCAGACAGGAACCGTTGTGACAAACGGCGATGTCCTGAATGTCCGTACCGGCAGCAGCACCGACTATGACATCATCAATCAGCTGCAGAACGGTTCCATTGTGGAAGTAATCGGTGAGGAAAATGGCTGGTACAAGATTATTATCCCGGGCAAGACGGGATATGTGTGCGGCGATTATCTGTCTGTAAGCTCAGCACAGGAGGAGCTGATCTCAAAGGAAGAGCTTACAAAGCTTCTGGAGATGATGATGTCCCAGGTGGGTTCTGACAAACAGCTTGCCCTTACTCCGGATGGGAACTTAACCTTGGTGGATGATGTGGGCAAAACAACCGGCGCAGGAAAGCAGTTTGTCACGATGGTTACGAAAAACGGCAATTATTTTTACCTGATCATCGACCGTGATGACAAAGGCGAAAGCACCGTGCATTTCCTGAACCAGGTAGATGAAAGGGATCTCTTCTCCCTGATGGACGAGGACGAAGCGGCAGCTATGAAGGAAGAGCTGGCGGTGGAAGAAGCAGCCAGGCAGGCGGCAGAGAATCCGCCAGCAGCTACACCTTCCGAAACCGAGCAGGAAGCACAGGAGCCGGAACCGGAGAAGAAGGGAGGCAGCGTAATTCCTGCTCTCATCGTACTGTTGCTGGTTCTTGGCGGAGGCGGCGCGTTCTTCTTCCTGCAGCTGAAGAATAAGAAGAAGGAAGAAGCGGAACGGCCGGATCCGGACGCGGATTATGACGAGGACGAGGATCTTGACTTTGGTTATCCGGAAGATGACGGGGATGGATCCCGGATCGGCACGGATGACAATGACTATTACGATGAATCAGATGAGGACAGCGCGGAATAAGGGAATACGAGCCAGCATTTTTGAATCTGAGAAATTCATAGCAGATCCGGGCGGGGCGTATGTCCCTGCCCGGAAGAAAGGGAAACCAATGGAAAAGATGGAAATGACAGCGGAGGAGCTCCGGGAGTATATAAAGTCCCTTCCGGAGAATGTGATCGTCCGGGTGACGGTATTGGAGGATGAGGATGGCAGTACAGAAGGGGAAACAATACGAGCTGAAAGAAGTGGTGCTGCGGCTGGCAGAGGGACAGACCCTGTATTCTGAACAGGCCATTTCCAATGCGGATGCTGCCGTTGAGGTCATGCGGAAGGAGCTGATGCAGCAGGATCGTGAAAAGCTTTGCGTAATCAATTTAAATTCAAAGATGAAAGCCATTAACTACAATGTCGTGAGTGTCGGAAACCTGAATCAGACGGTCGCGGATATCCCGTTTATCATGAAGAGCGCGATCTGTTCCGGTGCCGAGTCCACAATTCTCCTTCATACGCATCCGAGCGGCGATCCAACTCCCAGCAGAGAGGATGTGGAGCTCACCAAGCGGGTTGTAGAAGCAGGCAAACTGATAGGCATCAGCTGCGTGGATCATGTGATCGTGGGCTGCGGGACAGGACATTCTTTCAGCATGCGGGAGCACGGTATCGTTGATTTTGACCCGACTTACAGGGGCATTGCTGCGGAGGCAATCATGAACGTAGCAGAGGAAACCGGCGCATATACGGGAAAGGAGCAGAACATGGAGAACAGAACCGAAAAGAAAATGGAAGAAATCAGCATCAAGTTCGGAAAGGGACTGGCTGAGCCGTTTACCGGCAAGGATGGGAAGGAGTATATGAAGATCCTGATTCCAAATGCGGATAAGGGAGATCATACTCCCTGGGCATCTTTTGTCCTTCCGGCAAAGAGCGTCCATGAGAACAAATACGGAAAGGGCCTCTGGGCGAAGATCCCTGCGGATGGCACGACCACTGTCACAAAGGCCGTCCAGATCGGGGAACAGGATGGAAAGAGACTCTGGGAGAACCAGAAGACAGCTGTTCCCAACAGGGAGCTGAAAGCGCGGGTTGAAGCCTATAAGGAAAGAGGCCGGGAATCCGCAAGGGGAAAGCTGGAACAGCTGACTGCGCAGGTTGCGGAGAAGCTCTCTCCTCCTTCCGACAGGCCCAGGGCGAGGGCCGCCGGTATGGAGAAGTGACCGGGAAGGGCGGCGGAAACGCTGCCCGGTACATATCAGCCCTGTGAGGATTTGCAGGACTGATTTTGACAAAATCTGAGGAAAGGAGCGTGATGTTTATGGGATATCGTCTGGCACTGGCAGAGAAACCATCGGTCGCACAGGCCATTGCGAAGGTGCTCGGTGCCTCAAAGCGATGTGATGGTTATCTCGAAGGAAACGGATGGCTGGTAAGCTGGTGT
>JAZASQ010000159.1:0-4162 GCA_036343235.1 Lachnospiraceae bacterium | reverse complement strand
TCCCGCTCAGGAGAACGACCGTGTCCATGTTTCTGTCTACGGCCTTCGCCTTCAGAAGGGACAGCTTCTTCACCTTTTCCGCCGGGTCCGTCTCCGGGATATTTTCATCTATGTCCGCCGGCAGGACCAGGGGCTCAATGCCCACCTGCCGCAGCAGGCCGAGCCTCCGCGGCGAGGCCGACGCCAGTATGATCTGCATGGAAAATCCTCCATTTAAAAGTCAATAGAATCCGGTCATGGATATTCGGGTTCTCCCTATAATATCAGAGTAATGGAAGAGTGACAAATGCGGGCATCCGGTCCTTATGAGGACCTTTTTACAGGCACCCGGATTCGGATATGAATGAGGGCTGTCCGCTTTCACGCCTGCTCCTCTTGTGGTATGATGAAAAAACGTAAAGCCTTTTCGGATACAGACAGGAAGATTTATGTTAGACGATATTATTAATGCCGGAAATGACATGGCCCGGGCAGTCAACGACGCTGTGGCCTCCGGAGACTTTTCCCACCTGAACGACGACCTGAGAAATTCTGCTCGGAAGGTCAGCGATTCCCTGAAGCAGGAAGGGCAGCAGGCGGCACAGAGTACCCGGGACTATGCCAGGGCGACACGGGATGCGGCGCAGAATTTTGCGAACAGCGCCCGCTCCGGCTTTTCACAGACCCCCTATGTGGACCTGAACGGGGCCGACACCCGGGTGGGTAAGCAGACCGCAGGGACGAATCCCTACGGAGGTACCAATACCCGCGGTTCTTATACTCAGATGCGAAAGGGGCAGTACTCTTCCGGAACTGCCGGAAGCCAGGTCAACCGCCCGGCCCGGGTCAGCCGCATCAAGTCCGGCGAGGGGAAGAACATCGCCCTCACGATTGTCGGCGTACTTGGGATGGCCTTCAATTATCCTCTGATGATTGACTCAATCAGTGAACTAGCCAGTCGCTCAAGCTTTATCGCCGGAACGCTGGGGGCAGCCATTTTTTTCGGTATCTGCGCCGGGGCTTTTACATTTCTAATGGGGACCAATATCTCCTCCATCCGCCTTCGCAATTTCGCCAACCTTGTGGATACGGCAGCAGGGGAGGCGGAGTATATTTCCGTGGAGGACTTGGCAGCCCGCCTGGCCATGCCGGTGAAGACCGTGCAGAAGTATCTCCGCCGCATCATGGGAAAGGGTCTGCTTCCAGGAGCCAGGATTGATGCCCAGGCGACAACGGTCATGTTTTCCGACCGGGCATATAATGAATACCGGCAGGCGGAAGACGGCCGCATCGAGCGGGAGAACGCCGCGCGCTCTGCTGCCAAAGAGAAGAAGGCAGAAGAAGCACGGGCCAGGAAGGAAGACAGCGGGTCCACCGGGAATCCCCAGGTGGACGACATCCTTTCCCGGGGCAGGGATTACATCCGGACCATTCGGGAGATCAATGACGAGATTCCCGACACGGAAGCCATGTCGGACAAGCTCTATACCCTGGAAGATATTGTTAAAAGAATAATGGACCAGGTCCGCAAGGATCCGGCATCTGCAGGCAATGTGAGTATGCTGATGAGCTATTACCTGCCCACGACAGTGAAGCTTCTGAATGCCTATGTGTCCGTCATGAACCAGCCGGCCGGTGAAAACGTGGATGCCACGAAGAAAAATATCGAGGACTCTATGGACACCATCAATACGGCCTGCAAGAAGGTTCTGGACGACATGTTTGAAAATGTGGCCTGGGACGTCTCATCCGATATCAATGTCATGAAACAGATGATGGCCCGGGACGGCCTGACGGAACCTGCAGGAGCAAAGAAGGAATGAGCCGGCGTACCGGGACGGCCTGACGGAACCTGCAGGAGCAAAGAAGGAATGAGCCGGCGGACCGCTGTCGGTAAAGTATCGCACGCATTGCGTGTTCCACATTAGTAATATAAAAATTTTGAAATAGAGACAAAGGGGAGGAATTACATGCAGAAAGAGAGATCTTCATTTTCAAGCCGTATCGGTTTTGTCCTGGCAGCGGCAGGCTCGGCCATTGGCCTCGGCAATATCTGGCGTTTCCCCTATCTTGCGGCCCAGTACGGGGGCGGAAGCTTTCTCATCATTTATCTTGCGGCAGCTGTCACTTTCGGCTTTTCCCTGATGGTGGCCGAAATCGGCCTGGGCCGCAAGACCCGCCAGTCCGCCATCCGGGCCTATCGCACCCTCTCCAAAGGTTTTACTTTTGAGGGGATTCTGACGGCAGCCGTTCCCATGATCATCTTCCCTTACTATGCCATTATCAACGGCTGGGTCATCAAGTATTTTGCGGCATTCCTGATCGGGCAGGACAAGGCGGCAGCGGAAGACGGCTTCTTCGGGGCCTTCATTTCAAAACCGGTCGAGCCCCTCATCTGGTTCCTCATCTGCTTGGTCCTCTGCACGGCCGTCATTTTGGCCGGCGTCGTCAGGGGCATCGAGAAAATCAGCAAGATTCTGATGCCGGTTCTTCTGGTCCTGATGATTGTGCTTTCCGTCTACATCTGCTTCCAGCCCGGCGCCGGCGCCGGCATCCGCTATTACTTCGTGCCCAGCCTGGAACATCTTTCCGTCAAGACTTTCCTGGCTGCCATCAGCCAGCTCTTCTACTCCCTGTCGCTCGCCATGGGCATCATGATTACCTACGGCTCCTACATGAACCGGGAGGACAATCTTGAAGGCTCTGTCCGCCAGATCGAAGTCTTCGATACCCTGGTTGCCGTTCTGGCCGGCCTCATGATCATCCCATCCGTCTTCGCCTTTTCCGGCGGGGACACAACAGCCCTGACAGCAGGTCCTTCCCTCATGTTTGTCACCCTGCCCAAGGCTTTTGCCACCATGGTCGGCGGCCGTTTCATCGGGGCTGCCTTCTTCCTGATGGTCACAGTGGCGGCATTGACATCTTCGATCTCTCTGATGGAGGCGGTTGTTTCCATCTTCATGGACGCCTTCCATATGGGCCGGCGGAAAGCCACCCTGATCACGGCAGCCTATTCCCTTGTCCTTGGCGGCCTGGCTTCCCTGGGCTACGGGCCGCTTGCTGACGTGAAGATTCTCGGCATGCAGATTCTCGATTTCATGGACTTCATCTCAAACAGTGTCCTGATGCCGGTTGTGGCCATTGTTACCTGCATTTTCGTCGGCTTCGTCATCAAGCCGGAAGCCATCATAGAAGAGGCTGAAGCGGAAGGGGCCGCGTTCAAGGCCAAGAAGCTTTTCACCGTTGTCATCAAGTGGATTGCCCCCTGGTTCATGCTGGCGGTGCTGGTCACCTCCATCCTGCAGGCTATGGGCGTGTACAAGATCTGACGGGGGACTTTGATACAAGAAAAACCCCACACCAGGCAGGAACCACTGGCGATGGAGCAGGAAAGCCGGGCCTGCCGCACGCAATGCGTGCGGCAGGCCCTTTCTGTTTGGCGAACTTTTGTCTTGCCGGGGCCTATAGGTCCAAGGCTTGTTGGCTGGGTGGCGGACATTTGTCCTGTCGCAGCCTATAGGCCCAAGGCTTGTTGGCTGGGTGGCGGACTTTTGTCTTGAAGCAAGCCATATGCCCAGAGCCGGTCGGTGACTTGGCGGACTTTTGTCCTGCCGGGGCCTATAGGTCCAAGGCTTGTTGGCTGGGTGGCGGACTTTTGTCCTGCCGTGGCCTGTAGGTCCAAGGCTTGTTGGCTGCGTGGCGGACTTTTGGTGCGAAACAAGCCATATGCCCACAGCCGGCAGGTGCCTTGGCGGACTTTTGTCCTGCCGGGGCCTATAGGTCCAAGGCTTGTTGGCTGGGTGGCGGACATTTGCAGCGAAACAAGCCATATGCCCACAGCCGGCAGGTGCCTTGGCGGACTTTTGTTCTGCCGGGGTCTGTAGGCCCAAGGCTTGTTGGCTGGGTGTTGGACTTTTGTTGCGAAACAAGCCATATGCCCACAGCCGGCAGGCGACTTGGCGGACTTTTGTCCTGCCGCGGCCCATAGGTCCAAAGCTTGTTGGCCGGGTGTTGGACTTTTGTTGCGAAACAAGCCATATGCCCACAGCCGGCAGGCGACTAGGCGGACTTTTGTCCTTCCGTGGCCTGTAGGTCCAAGGCTTGTTGGCCGGGTGTTGGACTTTTGTTGCGAAACAAGCTATATGCCCACGGGCGGTCGGTGCCTTGGCGGACTTTTGTCCTG
>JAZASQ010000158.1:0-4248 GCA_036343235.1 Lachnospiraceae bacterium | reverse complement strand
ACAACGGATAAATCAAAGGTGACTTCCTCAAGTATTGACAATAGTAATCCTTATAGTCGTGAAATATTCACTTATCCAAACGCAGACACCCAGGCTGTAGAAAGCAGCTTCGATCTCAATTCAAACGTTACCTCCGATGGGAATTTCGCTATGTACCGTCTGAAGAACCCCACTACCGGTGAACATCTCTACACGGCATCTGCTGCAGAGGCTGCAAATGTGAAAAAGGCAGGTTGGATAGATGAGACCCCTGCAGGCGGAGCTTGGAAAGCACCGACAAAATCATCGGCTCCGATTTATCGTCTCTACAACCCGAACAAAAAGACTTATAACCACCTCTATTCCATGAACCAGACCGAAATGGCCAACCTCACCAAAGCCGGATGGAAGGTTGAAGGTGTGGCATATTATTCGGATACGAACAAGGGCGTTCCGGTCTATCGCGAGTATAATAAGAAGACCGGCGATCATAACTACACGACAAACCTTGCTGAACACAATCAGCTGGCCGCTCAGGGCTGGACAGCAGAAGGTGTTGCCTGGTATGGTGTAAAGTAATTCAATAATACAAAACCCCCGACGGAACTTTCCGTCGGGGATTTTACTTTATGCGGCCATTGCTGTTCCAAGACAAGATGCGTTGCATCCCATGGAACAGAATCCAGTGCAGGACGCCCTTCGGGCGTATGCGAGCTGCCGGTCTGCAAGGGTAGTATGGAAGCCGAAGGCACGAGACTCCTGCAGTGTCTGGGGCTCAGCCTGTCTGTTGCCTCCGCCAAAGCTACATGATTCTTTTCCGCGTCACCTCGATGGAGCTGCCGCGTCAGCCTGCTCCTCAGTTCAAGGACAGTCCGTCTATCTTTTCCAGCTCCTCCTCCGAAAAGTCCGTATTTTCAAGGAAGCGGACATTTTCTCTGATCTGCTCCGGTTTTGATGCCCCGATCAGGACGGAGCAGACGGCCGGGTCCCGGACAACCCAGGCCAGGGCCATGTCAGCCAGGGACTGGCCTCTTTCCTTCGCCATCTCATTTAAAGCCCTGATTCTTTCCAGCTTCTCTTCCGTCAGGTCTTCCGCATGCAAATAGCGGTGGTCCCGGGCAATCCGGCTGTCTTCCGGGATCCCATTTAGATACCGGTCCGTCAGCAGGCCCTGGGCCAGGGGGGAGAAGGCTATGATGCCGAGTCCGTCTTTTCTGCACTCGGTAAGGGCCCCGTCCCGCTCGAGCTTGCGGTCAAAGATGGAATAGCGCCGCTGGTTCACGATCAGGGGCAGGTTGATTTTCTTCGCAATCTTCACCGCCACCGCTGTCTGTTCTCCATTATAATTTGAAATGCCCGCATACAGGGCCTTTCCGCTGTCCACGATGGTCTTAAGCGCCCCCAGGGTCTCTTCGAGCGGGGTGTCGGGATCCGGCCTGTGGTGGTAGAAGATGTCGACATAGTCAAGGCCCAGGCGTTTCAGGGACTGGTCGCAGGAAGCGATCAGGTATTTTCGGCTGCCATTGTCACCATAGGGGCCCGGCCACATGTCATATCCGGCCTTACTTGTGATGACGAGCTCATCCCGGTAGGGACGGAAATCCTCCGCGAGAATCCGCCCGCAGTTTGTCTCGGCGCAGCCGTACTCCGGCCCGTAATTGTTCGCGAGGTCGAACTGGGTGATGCCGCAGTCGAAGGCCGTCCGCATCATGGCGCGCATATTATTATAATCTCCATTGGAGCCGAAGTTGTGCCAGAAGCCCAGCGTCACCGCCGGAAACTTCAGCCCGCTCCGGCCCACGTGGTTATATTTCATCTTTTCATAGCGGTTGTCCGCCGCCACATACATGCCTGCCATGGTGTCCCTTCTTTATTACTAATGTAAATCCACTGCTTTCCTGCAAACGGAAGCGTACTACACCATTCTATAGATACCGGCTCATGCTGTCCATGCACGAATTTGCCTTTTTCTGAATCTCCCCTGTCGTCCGGGAAAAATCCATGCCCCGGATTGCTGTTTCGCGCTCCTCGCCGCGGCCCGCGCCCGGCAAAGCCGGATAGTTCCTATGCGCGGGCCTGCGATATAAAAAGAACCCGGTCCAGACTTTTTTGTACTGCCCTTCCAGTGACGCTTCGCTGCCTTGTTTTCAGAAAGGCTGACGCGGCAGCTCGCGCAGGGGCTGGAGGCGGACGAAGGAGATGTAGTTCGTGCAAAATCCAATATCGCTCATAAGCTTTCGGCTCTCCAAACATTATTGGCGGCTTTCACTAGAGACCGGCATTGGGAAAAGAATAGGGCCAGCCCCTAAGGACTGACCCTAATAAACTTTGGAGATCTGAAATCTGACCTCACAGCCATCATTTCTTTGTCACATCAAACGAGTAGACATACAGATCCCAGGAATCTTCCTTATTGCCGACCCACTGAATTGTCCCGTTGTGGTAGATCGGGGTTTCGCAGAGGTTCAGATAGGCGGTAGACGAGAGCTTCCGCTCGGGGCGGATGATATTTCCCTTTGCATCGACCGTCACCGTATAAAGTCCCAGGTAGTTGTAGTCGTAACTGTTGGGCCCCTGCCTCATCTTCGAATAGAGCACGTAGGTATTTCCGGCCCCATCCGAAGCCGCCTGTGCCGCAATCACGTTCTCGTTCGGGCCGAGGTTCGTCAGCCAGAGAACGCCATTGTCCGTTACGGATTTGTCGAGGCTTACACCGGACCGGCTCCCGCTTGTCACCATATTTCCGGTCTTCGGATCAAATATCTGGATGAAAGCCTGCCTGGGTTCGCTCTCGGCGGCACTTGTCAGGGATTTGGCGGAGCTTGCGACAAAGGAGACCGTTCCATTCCCCAGGTCACAGACATCCCCTATTGTTGCATAATTTTCGGGATCGCTGCCCCAGAAGTGGAAGATGTCTTTGTTATAGGTCTGCTTTTGTGCCGGATCGTAATAGGAAGAGC
The DNA here is from genome assembly GCA_036343235.1 of Lachnospiraceae bacterium. Taxonomy (GTDB): domain Bacteria; phylum Bacillota; class Clostridia; order Lachnospirales; family Lachnospiraceae; genus RUG306. The sequence continues at coordinate 1,309 of JAZASQ010000158.1, read as the reverse complement.
GGAAGGCTCTGGGATACCCGTCTCCCTCGCTCATAACTACAAAACCGTTACCAAAATTAGTGACGCGCTGGCCTAAGGAGTGGGAATTGTATATGTCATCCGCAACAAACATATCCTTCGCCGTCTTCGCACTCATATTAGTAATATCTACAAAGAAGACCGCATCGCTCTGGTGGCTGTTGATCATACCCCTTGCATAGTGGGTTGCAAGCAGGTTTCCGTTGATGGTCACATCGCAGTTGCCAAAGTCGAACGCAAGGCGGGAATGAAAGCCGGTGTCGTCGTAGAGCATGCTTGGATTCCCGTCGTCATAGGCCGTCGCGACGAAGGTCCCGGCAGCCGAAAATTTCGAGACGAAGACGGTCGGCGTTCCAGGGGTTTCCTGCATATTCTGCTTCCCCATGACCGTATAGTAGTTGCCATCCTTGTCCCGAGTGACAGCACCGAAAAGGTCACCGCCCTTCTTCGGAAGGGAAAACTTCTTTTTCGCTGTCATGCCGGAAACATCGTAGATATCGATGCTGTTGCCTTCCGTATCCATTGCAAAGCCCATACTTCCGTCCGGGTTCCTGAATTCGGAAATGGGCGAAACTTCCTCCATGCCGTAGGGATGGCTGGTGCCAGCCGTATTCGTTGAAATGCCCGTAGTCTTCTCCTGGAAGGCAGAATCTACTGCTGCGCTCTCGCCCGCGCCAGAATCCGCCGCGCTCGACGCCCCCTTCGCGATGCCGTACCAGCCGATTTTCTCATCCCGCCAGCCCTGCGTGTGAAGATAGGCGTGCTCGTTTGCGTCTGCCGTGTAATTGTGCGCACCGGAGGTAAGCTTCGGATTGTAATCCCGGTAGACGGGTACGGTATGCTTTTCGTCTGAATACCAGCCGATGCCCTCATACTTCCAGCCCGCCTTTACGAGGAAGTCCTTTTCATTCGCGTTCAATGTATAATGATGATCCTTCGCGCCGGGATTATACATACGGTAAACCGGTTTCCCCGACTTCGGAGCCACCCAGCCGATTCCCTCATATTTCCACCCGACTGTCGTCAGATGGTTTTTCTCCTGTAGATTCGCTGTATAGAAATGCTCGTGCGTCGTCTGATTATATAGGCGATACATGTTCACACCGTCTGTGTCGGCAGCAGACACCGGCAGTGCCCCTTCCGGCAGAAAGGCTGCAACCATGGCCGCCGTCAAAAGTCCGGCGGCAGCCCGTTTAAAGTACTTTCCTTTCATACTTTCCTCCTTTCGGATACGCTATGTAGCCCTATTATAGGCCTTGCAGTAGCCTCTCCGCAACAGGCTCTGGAATTT
>JAZASQ010000157.1:0-4269 GCA_036343235.1 Lachnospiraceae bacterium | reverse complement strand
TACAAAGCTCCTCTTCAGAAAACCTATGGACCTTTCCGCCATCACTCCGGAAAAGAACAAGGTGCAGGCGCCGGCCAAGGCCGATGAGGAAAAAGAGAAAAATATGGTCCCCCTGGAGGAGGCTATGGCGGTGGCGGAGAAGTCGGAAAGCCGGGTCCTGGTCCTGGACATCGTCCGCCGGGACATCAGCCAGTCCCTTTCCACGATCCTCCTGGCCTTAAACAGCAGCGACTCCGAGGTGGCCCATTACGCGGCCTCCATCCTGCAGGATTCCCTGGGCACCTTCCGGGAAAACGTAAACAGGCTGTGGAATATGATCCTGGACCTGGAAGCAGGGCTTGTCCTTGCAGACGTTCCGGAGAAGGGCCTGGTCTTTGGCACGGTAGAGCGGGAAGCGGCGGAACGGAAGGAAAACCGGCACCGGCGCGTCCATACGGAAAGCCCGCTGAAGGAGCAGCTGCAGGGGCATGTGGCGCCTTTGAGTTCCAGACGGGACGAGCAGGTCAAGCGGAGGGAGGCCGTAGAGCAGGAGATGGTGCTCGCCAAAGAGCTCATTTCCGACATGGGGGCGGTCCTGAAGCAAAAGGTCTTCACGGAACCGGAACAGGCGGCCTTTCTCCGGCAGATGGAGCTTCTGATGAAGCTTGTTGACTTCCGGGATATCCCGGGGGTGGAGGTGCTGACCACTGTCTGTGCGGAAGAGACGCGCTCCGGCATGTATGATGAGGCCGAGGTCTGGTGCCGGCGTATGCGGGAGCTCTATCCGGATGCCCTCGATACCTGGAAATGCTCCCTGCACCTGGCCTACGAAAAAGAGGACTACGGGACCTTCCGAAAATGGCTGGAAGAGATGAAGCATACCGACGTGGAGCTCGATGAGGAAATGGTCGGCATGATCCGCTTTTTCGGGAAGCGGTAAAGGAAAAAGACGCCATGTTAACGAACCGGAAGCTTTTCAGCATAATAATAATGATCGCCGTGCTTTTCCTCCTCTTTCAGGGGAGCCAGGCCGTGCGGGAGAGCCTGAACCACTATGAGGTGAACAATTTCCGGGAGGAGACCGGCCTTTCGGCTTCCGATGTCCCGGATCCCGAAAGCTTCGCGGCAGAGCACAGGGTCCTTTTCATCGGGGACGATGAGAGTAATGAAGGGAAGACCGTGCAGGAGTGGGCCTCCGATGTCCGCTATTCCTTTGCTTCTGTTTCCGCTGTAAATGAGGCGCTTTCATATTATTCTGAATCTGCTCCGGCCCTGATCTGCATAGAGGGGCGGTGCCTGACAGAGGCCGACATCCCTTCCCTGCAGGAACTTGTAAACAGCGGGGCAAGGCTGTTCTTCACCAGCCTGCCGGACGCGGCATTTATCGAGAATAATGAAGACATAATGAAGCTGCTCGGCATCCGGGAGGTCCGGGCAGAGGAGACAGAGATCACGGGCACCCGCCTGTACAGCGGCTTTTTATTGGGCGGGGAGCGGGTCTATGAAGCCGAGACGCCGGAAGAAGAAAAGCGGCAGGACATGGACCTGACTGTGCCCTGGTTCATCACGGGGGCCGGCACGGAAACCTATATGAACGGGCTCTTTTCGGACGAGGCTACGAAGGCCCTGGACAAAGAGTACGGGGACGAGCTCCTGCCGGCCCTGATCTGGCGGACCAGCATCGGAGACGCCCGGATCTTTGCTGTGGCCGGGGACTATATGGAGGACCGGCGGATCGGGATCGGGCTGCTGTCGGCAGCTCTGAGCAAAACTTCTTCTTATAGTATATATCCGGTCATAAACGCCCAGAACGTAACGCTGGTGACATTTCCCACTGCGGCCAATGAGAACGCGGCAATGATGCAGGAGATTTACGGGCAGACCATGACCCAGGTGGAAAATCGTCTCATTCTTCCGAGGCTCGAGTCCTTAGGGCTGCAGGAAGGGTATTCCTTCACGGGGGCCTATGCTCCCCGGCTCCGGTATGCGGACGGGGCCCCTTACGAGGCCGGCCTGATGGAGGGCTTCTTAAGCAATATGAACGAGATGTCCTGTGAACTGGGGATTTCCCTTGTCGAGGACGATTCCAGGACAGCGGCTGAAAAAGCGGCGGAAACCCGGGGCTTCCTTCAGGGCCAGGGAGTTACCTATAAAATAGGAAGCGTTGTTGTGAAGGCCTCTGACCTTCAGGGGGATGCCGCCTTTCTGGACGACCCCCTGTTACAGGACCTGCAGACGGTGTCTGTCCCCTACGACGATGCGTATCCGATCGCGGGGTATTATATTAGTAATGAAAAAGCCAAAGAGAAGGGCCTGACCCTCCAGCAGATGACCCAGGACGCCTCGGACTATACCTATACCAGGGATCTGGAACTGGTCGGAACGGAGACGGCCCTGGCTTATACGAACTGGGCTATGGACATTACGAGTTCCCTTTTGCCGGACTCGGAGGAGGACCAGTGGCAGAAGAGCTCGAAGACCATGTTTGCCAACCTCACCGGGGCCCTTTCGCCCTTTAAGGATTTTTCGAAGACCACCCTTTCTGAGGCTGATGCGGCGGTGCGGAGGTTCGCAGCCATTGATTACCGGGACTCCCGGGAGGGGGACACAGTGACCCTGTCCGTGAAGGGCAGGCAGGGAAAGACCTTCTTTCTCCTGCGGACGAACGGGGAAGAAGTGAAAGAAGTGACCGGGGGAAGCTTTCAGAAGCTTGAGGACGGGGCCTATCTCATCGGGGCGGAAGAGGATACGCTTTCTATCACCCTGGCGGGGGAGGACATTACTTCTACGAAATCGAACTGACGGGGCAGAGGGCAGCGAAATTTATGAAAATCTGTATGATCGTGGAGGGCTGCTACCCCTATGTGGTGGGCGGCGTCTCCTCCTGGATTCAAAACATCATAAAGTCCTTCCCGGAGCACGAATTCGTGATCCTGGCCATCGTGTCCGACCGGGACATCCGGGGGAAGTTCGTCTATGAGCTGCCGGAGAATATCACAGCCGTCTACGAAGTCTACCTGAACGACGTGGAATGGGACGGGGACAAGGGCCGGAGGGGGCGGAGGAGAAAACTCTCCTCTGAGGAATACATGGCCCTGCGGTCCCTGATCCTGAACCTCAGGGTGGAATGGGACACGATCTTTGACATGTTTTCCGGCGGGGATATTTCCGTCAACGGCCTCCTGATGGGGCCGGATTTTCTGAAGATCTGCACGGAGCTCTACGAGAAGAAGTACCCGGAGGTCGTATTTTCAGACTTCCTCTGGACCATGCGGTCTATCTACCTGCCCCTGGTGCTGGCCCTGGAGTCGGAGCTGCCCAAGGCGGACTGCTATCATTGCGTTGCGACCGGATACTCCGGAGTTCTCGGCAGTATGGCAGCCCATATTTACGGGGGCGGCCTCCTTCTGTCCGAGCACGGGATCTATACCCGGGAGCGGGAAGAGGAGCTCATCAAGGCCAAGTGGGTGCAGAATACCTACAAGGACGTCTGGATCGACCAGTTCCGCAAGATGTCCCAGCTGGTCTATGACCGGGCCGACGTGGTGACCTCCCTCTTCACTCATGCGAGAGAGTTGCAGATCGAGCTCGGGTGCCCGTCGGAGAAGGCGGTCATCACGCCGAACGGGGTGGATGTGGAGCGCTTCCGCAATATCCCCGGGAAGAGGAAAGAGGACGAGAATTATAATAGGGGCGGTCCTTCGCGTGACCCCTATAAAGGATGTGAAGACCATGATCCAGGCCTTCGCCTTCGCGAAGGAGCAGGTGCCTTCGATAAAGCTCTGGATCATGGGCCCTGAGAACGAGGACGAAACCTACTCAAGAGAATGCCACGCCCTGGTGCAGTCCCTCCATCTTTCGGACGTTGAATTTACAGGCCGGGTGAATGTGACGGACTATCTGGGCCGGATGGACTTCACCCTCCTTACCAGCATCAGCGAGGGCCAGCCCCTGACCGTGCTCGAGGGTTTCGCTGCGAAGAAACCCGCCATTACCACGGATGTGGGCTCCTGCCGGGACCTCATTTACGGCGGGGAGGGGGACACGTTCGGCATGGCCGGCATCCTCTGTCACATCATGAATATTGGGGAGATCGCGAATGCCATTGTGGAGCTGGCCACCCACCCCCAGGAGAGGGAGAAGTACGGGGAGGCCGGCTTCGAGCGGGTGAAGAAGTATTACCGCTCGGAACAGCTGACAGAGAGATACAGGGAGATCTACGATTCCATAGCTGAGAAATATGGAAAAAAATGACAGCGGCTGAGAAATGAAGGCGGCTGAGAAGTACGG
>JAZASQ010000156.1:0-4278 GCA_036343235.1 Lachnospiraceae bacterium | reverse complement strand
GCCCTGAAGGACGCCTGCGAAGTCGAGCATGACCTGTCGGACGAGACATTCGACGCTTTGTGCAAGCACGCCAAGAACGGGACCCTGCCGAAGGCGAAAAGCAAGGCCAAAAAAGAATAAAGAAAAAAAAAGCATCCCCGAATCAGGAGATGCTTTTTTCATGTCCAAACAGATTTTCAAAGTCCGCTGTCGCCACGAATGAAAGCAGATGCAGCCTCGGCAGCCTGGCCTATGTAAGCCTCCCGGCCGGAAAGCCCCGTATAGGCGATTCGCGATATATAAGACTTGTCATAGGATGCGAGATGAGAGAGGACCTCCTCTCTCATTTTTTTGTTTCTGAAGAAATCGCCATACAGGATGACATGGTCGGGATCGAGGATTGTCATCTCGTTCACAAGGGCCCTGGCCAGGGTGTCGAAGGCGTAGTCCAGGTAGGCAGCGCCTCTTCGTTCATCGGTCGGATTTGCAGCTGCGGCCCCCGGGATATGAGGTCCCGCCTGTCTGCCATTGACTGCCTCCGCATCCGCGCCATGCTCCTTCAGGGCTGCGGCCCCGACAATGGTCTCAAGGCAGCCCCGCCGCCCGCAGCTGCACTTTCGACCATTCGGCTCCACAATCATGTGGCCGATTTCGCCGGCAGCCGAAAGGCCCCCTTCGTAGATTTCCTTCTTCAGAATAATGGTGGAGCCCACGCCCGGCCCCCACTTCACGATAAGGAGGGAGTCGAAGGTCCGGCAGTCGTCAAAGAGGAGCTCGGCCATGGCAAAGGAGCGGACATTATTTTCGACAAGAACGGGGACGCCGAAGGCCTCCCGGAAGGGCCCACTCAGGTCCACTTCCTCCTCCCATATTCCATAGGCGCGGCGGCTGATGCCACGGGTCCGATCCACTTCACCGACAATGCCGATGGAAACGGCACGGAGCGCATTTCTCTGCTCCTCTTTCAGAAGCTTCTGTCCTTCCCGAATCAAAAAAGCAAGAAAGTCTCTTGGACTGTCATCGGAAGCCGTTTCAAAAGTCACCGTTCCCCTGAGTTCTCCCCAGATATTGCAGACAGAAAGCACTGTGACATCCACGCCTATATTGACGCACAGAACATCGCCATACTCCGGATTTAAAACCAATTGAACCTGATGACGGCCTGCCCTCTTCTCAAGAGGTTCCTTGCTGCCGCTTTCTATCAGGATTTCCGCTTCGGTCATTTGACGCGTGATCTGCGTGATGGCCGCCGGTGTCAGACCCAGGGTATCGGCCAGGGTCTTTCGCGAGGCCCCGCCGTGCTCGAAGATGTACTTGAGGAGCATGGCCCGGTTTGCAGTTTTGATGCCGGTCATATTGAGGCCGGAATAGCGTGAGTCTGCCATAAGTTACATCCGTACAACTTCAATTCCCAAATAGTTGGCCAGGTAGGTCAGGGCCCGGCCGATGGCGCCGTAAGCCACGACGTAGTGGGGCTCCCAGGCTTCTTCAACGGTGCGGTGGACGATTTCTTCCGCGGAGCCCTTCGTCCTGACGACAAGGGAGGTGCCCAGGAACTGCTTCGGCTTGTCGAGGATTTCTCCTTCCGCGATGAAGAAACGGAAACTGCCGTCCGGGGCCTTTCCGATACGGAAGATTGTGGCTTCATCCGAGGCCCTGCAGCCGAACTCGCAGGTGGGGCCGATATGGCGGTTGCAGTGCTCCCCGATGACGGCCCCTGTGTCCTCTCTTGCCAGAGAGCAGGCCGCCGTCCCGCAGTGCCAGAATGTGATGGTATTTTCTTCCTCGTTCATGGAGACAGGGTCCCCGAAGAAGCAGGGGCTGCCGGTCAATTCGCTTGCTGCGTACATGGACAGGGCCCCGTAGGTATCCGCCTCGCAGGCGGCCGGAATGTGGAGGTCGTTTAACATGGCAAGGACCAGGCAGACCGGGGTCCCGAAGGCCGTGAAGAAATCCGGCCAGCAGCGGGAAGCCAGGGCTCCGATATTATTTGTGATACAATAATCCTTGTAGGCCTTGTAGAGACGGGCGAAGTCCGTCCGGTTCTTTTCGGGCGTATTCTGAAGGCCCACGGTCCGGTTCTCTGCATCTTTGAGGAATCCGGCGATTTCTTCATCACTGTAGGACTTTGCGGTATCAATGAGTTCCCGGGCCTCTATGGAAAGAAGCTTCGTCCCGAATGTACTCATCATCTCGTTGTCGTCTGCCCTGCCGAAACCGAAGCCCTCGGGGGTATGGCCGACCGCAAGGAGATTCAGGTGCTTCATATCATAGCGCAGGCGGGCCGCCGCAAGGGCCGCGGAGAGGGCCTGCTTTACATTATTCTCATCGGGACTGCCGAAGATGTAGTTCACGGGCTTGTCGGAAAAGCGTTTCAGCGTGTTGGCGGCGCTGTAGGCCCCGGTCAGGGAGTTGAGGCGCAGTCTTCCGCCGTCGATGGCCGGCTCCCTCAGGGTCCAGAGAAGGACCGGGGTTCCGGCGAAGCGGCGCATGACTTCCGCTGTGTAGGCCGCGTTTGCGAATGTGATGTTTTGCAGGATGATGAAATCCGGCTCGATGGTGTCGAGGAAATTGTCGAGTTTGTCAAGGGAGAGGAGCATCTCATCCGGGAAAGCGCATTCTACCGTCCTGTCCGCCTGCTCTCCTGCTGCCCCGCTTTCTGCCCGGCCTGCGGACAGATCCTTCGCGAGACCCGATATCAATTCCTTCGAAGCCTCAAAGAGCTTCTGCGCGCTCTCGAGATGAAATGTTCCGACTCCGATCGGCAGATAGGCTGCCTGAAAATTTTTCTTCATATTATCTTCCTTTTATTTGAGCAGCATCAGGATTCCACTGACAATCAGCAGGACGTAAGTGAGAAGCATAAAAGTCCTCTGCTGCATACGTTTGAAAAGGGCGCCGCCGATGACCATCCCGCCAAGGAGGAAGGGGATGGAGATGAACTGCTCCCGGACGACAGGGGCCGTGTAGAGGCCCGCTGTGATGTCGCTTACAAGAATGATTCCGTTCAGGACAATCCACACGGTGGAAATCGTGGAGCGGAAGGCCTCCTTGTCATGTAACCGGCCGGAAAGGTAGGACACGACCAGGGGGCCGCCGCTCACGAAGATGCCGTGGATGACCCCCGCCCCGGCCAGGACGGCGACGGACTCCCCGGAAGGGAGATTATTTTCTTTTCTCTCACTGATCCCAAGCGTCTTCAGGAGTCCCTTCACCGCGATGAAGAGAATGAAGCAGCCGAAGACCACATAGAGAACCTTCTCGTGGCCGGCGACAAGGTGTTTGAGGCCGAAGCCGGCAAAGATGCCGGCCGCCATGAAGACGATAATCTTCCCGACCTCTTTGTAGCGGATGGACTTCCGGTGGCCGAGAGCCACATAGACACCGGCCAGGAGGCCGAGAAAATTCAGTATCGGCTGGGCCGTGTTATAGCCCACAAGGTCGATGGAAACCGGCATGGCCAGGATAGTTCCCGCAAAACCGGTGATGCCCTGGATGATATTGGTCAGCAGGATGACGAGGTAGAACAAAATCTGATTCATTGCTCTGCCGCCTCAGTCCCGCCTGAAAATGTATACATTACTTTCATAATAAATCCGAGGCTCAGGCTTTTCCTTCCCGCACGACCTTGATGGTGGCGCAGAAGTCTTCGTTTCCTATACCCTCTTCCATGGCCTTGTCATAGACCCGGGCCGCGTTCTCTTCGCCGGGCATGGATACGCCGCACTCTTTCGCAAGGCCCAGGCAGATGTGGACGTCCTTGTGCTCGTTGGCAATGGAGAAGGCTGTCGTGTAATCTTCAGCCTTGAGGGCCTCCTTCTTGGAGTCAAGGTACCAGTTGAAGGCACCACCGTAGGAAACGGCCGTGCAGAAGTCGTCAATACCGATGCCGTTTGCCCCGGCCAGAGTCAGGGTCTCGTTGACCCCGTTCTGAATCTGGGAAACGAGGGCGTTGTGGCAGATCTTCATGACCAGGCCCTTGCCGTTATCCCCCATGCGGATGACGTTCTCGCCCATGTATTTGAGGATGGGCAGGGCTTTATCGTAAGCGCTTTCACTCCCGCCCACGAGGATGCCGAGCTTGCCGGCGATGGCGGCGGGCTTACTCTTTACGACGGGCGCGTCTATGAACTCGGCCCCCTTCTCCTTCACCATCTTCGAAATCTCAACGGAAACGGAAGGATCGATGGTCGACATGTCGATGCAGAACTTGCTCGCATCAAGGGCCGACAGGATTTCCTTATAGACGCTCATGGAGTGCTCGCTCTTCGGCACCATGGAAATGATGACGTCGGACTT
>JAZASQ010000155.1:0-4305 GCA_036343235.1 Lachnospiraceae bacterium | reverse complement strand
GTTACCGGCTTTCGATTCATATCCGCCATCCGATTCGCCGCGGATCGGGATCTTCGTCCTGCCGGAGGAATCGAAGTTGCGGTTCGTCGCATCCGGACTGTCGGAAGCTCTCGAAAAAGTACGCCGCCGGCTCCGGTAGTTGATCTGTGTCTGATTTCCTGAAGAGATCGGACCGTCATCAAAGCCGGACATCCGCCGGTTCCGCCTGGTCAGGAAACGGCTACGAGTGTAATCTGTATAGTCCGCGCTTTCGCTCCGCCTGTGAAAGACACGCTGGCCCCGGGCATTGACTTCGGTCTCATTCCGGATGATGACCTGATCCTTCAACCGGATCCTTGTTCTTCCATCCGACCGGATCATGTCTGCCGCCTCCTTTCCGCGATTTTTCCTCTTCGTTCACCTAGTGTTGTAATTCCCAAAGCTTTGTTTTCAGGCGTTCCGCATCGCTTCCGCCTTCTCATGGAAGTTCGTCGAGTAGATCTCGTAGAGGGGATTGTCTCTGTTCATGCGGGAATCAAGGAGGATGACCTTCTTTCCCCAGACCATCACGCCGTATCCCGGGATGTCTTCCGAAAGCTTCTTGAATTCTTCAGACGAAAGCTGCTGGATGAGGGCTATGTTGTTCGCATCCATGCCGCCCTGGTCGAGGAAGCACTTATAGCCGCAGTTAGAGAACATGTCGCGGAGCTCCGGGTTCTCCAGGGCCCGGGAGAAGTTCTGCATCGCCATCGTGCAGATGCCGCCGAACTTCCGGTAGGTCTCGACCGCCTTCAAAAGCATCTCAGCAGAAGCTTTGTTTTCGGTGACGACCTGGGTTTCATCAATGATGAATCTTGTGGCTCTTCTCAATTTCTGGTTGTACTGGATGCGCGCCGTCAGGAAAAACATGATCGTGATCATGACCGGCTCCCAGCAGTCCTGCTTCACTTTGCCGAGACCGAAGACCACGAAGCGGTTGTGGATGTCGATGTTGCTCTGATGGGCAAACATGTCATAGGCACCCTCGGTGTATTCCTGCAGGGCGTTATAGATGCTGTGGATCTTCTCCTTATCGGAGGCGACCACCTTCTCCTCTTCCATCTTCGAGAGCTCTGCCCTTAAATCCTTGATAGTCGGATGTTCCTTGAGATGCCGGACGGAGAAGGCCCTCTCATAAAGCCGCCGCACGGCCTCCCCGATAAAGGACCGGTGCTCCTGAGTGACCTGCATATTTTTCATCGCAGCTGAACAGAAGGAAAAGGCCCAGTCAGAAACATCAGCGATAAAAGCCTCTATATTATTCTGCCGATTGGGTGTCCTGTCCTCGAGAATCGTTTGGGGGATCTCCATAGGGTTGACGTGAATGACGCTCTTCGGCGTCAGGTCCAGAAACTGTCCGTGGAAGATGTCGCAGATCATGTCCATCTCGTTCTGCGGATCGATGACCGTCACGTCGTCGTCTGTCGAAAGCAGCGTCTGCGCGATCTCCGTGCTCTTGATGAGGAAGGACTTCCCGCCGCCGGAGTGGCCGATGATGATCCCGTGCGGGCTCGGCAGGGCCTTGCGGTTGGCAAAGATGAGGTGGTTCGTCGTCCGGTTGATGCCGAAGAAGGCCCCGCCCGGTTCGATCAGGTCTTCCGCATAGAAGGGCTGGAGCCCGACCAGGCTGGATGAGAAAAATGCCCGCATGCATTTCACCAGCCGGCATCCGATGGGAAGGGCTGTGTTGAAGGCCTTGACCTGTACCTGATTGTAGGTATCAAGGACGAGGCCGACGTCTTCTGCATTCTGCTTCATGGAATCGACACGCAGCGCCAGCTCCTCCTCGGAATCCGCCGTCACAACGACAAGTACATCGGCAAGGATGCAGGTCTCGCTGTTCTCATCGACCTGGTCGAGGTAGCCCTCGATCTCTACTTTCTTTGATGCTTTTTGATATGAAATGCCGGACATGGCCTGGCCGTTCTTGTTCTTCGCATCGATCTCCTGAGCGATGGCGCGCTCGTTATTGATGTCTGCATTCCGGAGCTTTGCCATCAGGACGTCCTGCTTGACCGGTGCATAGTCGATCGTGAAAAAAGACGGATACGGCACGCCCGTCAGCGCCTGCGCGACCTTTTCTTCGTTCAGGCCGCTGTCAAACTTCCGCGCAAAAAGGACAGAGACATACCGGTTCCCGTTCATGATCATGAAGTTTGGAAATGTTTCCACCTCAAAAGGTATGACATCATTTACCGCGTCATTCAGGGGATTCGTAAGTTCGATCCGCGTCTTGTCGGAATCGAGATAGAAAAACCTGCGGATGATATCAAGCCGCGTTTCCCCGTCTAGTGGAAAAAGCTCACTGCCAAGGATCTGCATCTTGGTCCTGATCTCATCTTCAGTATTTGAAAAGTAGAGCTTTGCCTCCTCGTATGTATTCGCCCTGGTCGTAACGGTAAGGTACATGACCTTTTCGATGTCGTGGATCTGCGCCTGCTCAGCCTTTTCCCCGATCCACATCTTCATCCCCTCGGAGATCTCCGGATAGCGGTTCCCGTGCTTATCACAGAAGACCTCGTTGATGTATTCCGCCATGTCCCGGTACTCCGAGGCGACCGTGATCTTGAAGTCAGCCTTCATGGAATTTAAGAAAGCTGCAAAATCCTCCAGCATGTCCTTCTTCTGTCCCGGATCCTTCTTCGTGTAGTTCACATCCGTGAAGAGGTAGCCCTTGTCGTAGAGGCAGGGCCTGCCTTCGTCCTCGATCCTGAAGATGCCGTTCTTGTGCACCTCGCTGACGCAGAAGAGATCCCGCACCGATCTCGGGTGCTGCTTCTGTTTGGAAAGCTTCGTCATACGTATGTTGTCTTTAAATGCTTTTTCCGCATTAATAATGAATGCCATCTGTTTTTCCTTTTTCTATCAGTAGAACAGCCACCACATCAGTCGCGCAGCTGCTCTTTCTTCTGTTTTCTCCTCTTCCTTTTCTTTCCTGACCCCGGCAGCTCCATAAAGAAGACTCTTGTTCCCACCATGTCCGTCTCCGCCGTTTCAAAATGAAGGTGCTGCGTCCGGTGGGAATAGATAATCTCGGAAATCAGGGCGAACGGAGGCAGATAGCCCTGGTACTTATAGAAGCCGAGCAGGATAATAGGCACTGCTGCCGGAATGCCTATGTAGACTGCGTCCGACGGGTTCATGCCAGTGTAGCGGACGACAAAGTAAGTCACCGCAAGCCCGACGCCGGCTCCCAGGGCCAGTGCGCATACTTCACTTCCGGAGAAGCCTTTCCAGAAATCGTCCTTGTATTCGGTCAGGAAATCCTTGTTGATATCTACTGTCATATTTCTATCCTTTTGAGAGTTAATTTCTGCATTGAGAGGTAATTACCTCCCGTGAGAGTTAAACGGGCTGCTCTACATTAGTCATAAATTTCAGCAACCGCGGCGCTCTACATTATTCATAATCATCGAAGATTGAAAGCCCGCTTCAGAAGGCCGTCCGCGCCCTTCACTGCCGACGCCATGAAGAACATGTTCAGCATCGAATAGAGAACGGAGCTCGAACCCGAGAAGAAGCCCGCGATCGTGCCGTCCGTCGCCGTCTGGAAGATCGTACTCTGACTGATCATCCCGCCGATGCGGAGGACCAGTGCGATCGCCACGATCTGAAAGACGTTCGTGAGGAAGCTCTTGATCCAGGCGTAGGCCGTATCCTCGATGCTGCGGCCGCCGGCCAGCGTCGACAGCGCAATCGGCGAGACCGCAACCAGAATGTAGAGGTTGAGGTAGCGCGACATCACTTCGACGAGGATCGTGATGCCGCAGACGCCCGACGCGATGAGATATATGAGGCCAATGACGAGGTAGGTGATGACCGCGCCGACGTCGACGTCCGAGGTCCAGATGGACGGCAGCGTCGTTCCCATGATGAAGTCTGAGCCGCCGGCCGCAATATCAAAGATGTAGCCGATGATCTTCAGCCCTTCCTGCATCAGGAAGTTCGCGATGATCGTCTTGATGAAGAGCTCGATCCACATCTCCATCGTCACGTTTTCCTTCAGGTTGCTGGCCTGGCGGATGAAGCCGACGAGGCAGAAGATGTTCAGGAGGATCACGCCGATCGAGAGGAACCAGGGGTAGAGCCACTTGCGCCCGGCCCTACGATGCGACTAGACTCTGTCTGCGCGCTGCGCGCTTGCCAATCGTCAAGTCGCCCTGCATCCATGGCCCTAAGGCTCTCTCTTCGTGCTACGCACTCGAGACAGCCTAAGGCCCATAGACTGTCAGAATTTCTCCATGCCGAACATCATCCGAAGCCATGAAGGCATTGCGATTCCTCCTT
>JAZASQ010000154.1:0-4329 GCA_036343235.1 Lachnospiraceae bacterium | reverse complement strand
TAGCCGGCGAGCGGCCGGGACTTTCCGTCTTTGAGATCGGCAACGCCCCGGATCTCATCTACCTCTGCGAGATTCCCTTCGACATTGATTCCTTCATTGAGGATATCAAAGGGGTTCTGGCCACGAAGAAGACTGTCGTAGTAGCGGTTTCCGAGGGCATCCATGACAGGGACGGCGTTTTCATTGATGAAGCCGGCTCCGCCCACCGGACCGATGCCTTCGGCCATACGGTCCACTCGGGCGTCGCAAAGGTCCTGGAGGGAATTGCCGCAGACCGCCTGGGTATCAAGGTCCGGTCTGTTGAGCTCAATGTCCTGCAGCGCTGCCTCGCTCCCCTGTCTTCGCCGGTCGACCTCTATGAGGCGAGAAACTGCGGCCGGGTGGCCATCAATACGGCCATGACCGGGGAGACCGGGGTCATGATCGGTATGGACCGGACCTCGAACAGCCCCTACCAGATTTCCTATGTCCCCCAGCCCATTGAGGACATCCCCAACAAGGTGAAAAGCGTTCCCCTCGAGTGGATTGACGCCAAGCATCACGGGGTTACGGAAGAGATGATGGACTACCTGAGGCCTCTTGTGGGCTGAAATATTGTGGCACGAGGGATGCAGGACAGGCACTGCCGGCAATGAAACATATGCATTGCAAAAGAAAATACTGACAGTGTCCGAATTGCAATACAGGGAATTGGAGCATGATGCAGAAAACGGTCAATGAAAACAAAAAATATACCCGGCGCAGCATGCTTCTCTACTTCTGCCGGGGGAACAAGCGCTGGTGGCTCGTCACCATCCTCTTTGCCTTAGGGCTTACGATCTTCGACCTCATCAGCCCGAAGATCATCGAGTACACGGTCGACTCCGTCATCGGGGACAAGGAGGGAAATATCCCGGCCTTCCTCAATGCCTGGATTGCCGGGATCGGCGGACGGGACTACCTCAGGAGCCACTTCTACCTGGTGGCCGCAGCAATCGCCATTGTGGCGGTCCTGGGGGCCGTCATGCGCTACGCCTTCCGGCTGACGGACCAGATTGCGGCGGAGAAGCTTACTGAGCGGACCAGGAATACCCTCTTTTCCCATATTAGTCATCTGCCTTTTTCCTGGTTCTCGGAAAATCACACGGGGGACATCATCCAGCGCTGCACCTCCGACGTCGAGAACATCCGCATGTTTCTGTCCGAGCAGCTGGTCCAGCTCTTTCAGACTATCCTTCTGATTGGTCTTTCCATCTACTTCATGCTGGGCATCCAGGTCCCGCTGGCCCTGGTTTCCGCGGCCTTCATCCCGATTGTCATGGCCGCATCCATCGCCTTTCACGGCTTCATCGCCCCCTCTTTCATGAAGGCGGACGAGATGGAGGGAGAGCTTTCCTCCATCGTCCAGGAGAATCTGACCGGGGTCCGGGTCGTCCGGGCCTTCGGGCGGGAGCGCTATGAGAAGGACCGCTTTGAAAAGAAGAATGCGGCCTACACGGACCACTGGATTCGCCTGATGGGGAAGATGAGCGCCTTCTGGGTTTCGGGCAACGCCATCAGCACGGTAAAGACCCTTGTCGTCGTCGCCCTCGGAACCTACTTCTGTGTGCACGGCAGCCTGACGCCGGGCGGCTTCATCGCCTTCATTTCCTACAACGCCCTCCTGTCCCAGCCCGTGCGGAACGTGGGCCGCATCATCACCCAGATGAGCCGGACGGGAATCGCCATCGACCGCCTCTGCTATGTCATGAACGCGGAGGAGGAAAATGATAATAATAAAGCCCTGACGCCTCCGATGGACCGTTCCATAACCTTCGACCACGTCGCCTTCTCCTATGAAAACGGGAATGAGGAAGTCCTGCATGACGTATCCTTTACGATTCCTGCGGGAAAGACTGTGGGAATCCTCGGCGGCACCGGCAGCGGGAAGTCTACCCTCATGTACCTTCTGGACCGTCTCTACGAGCTGCCGGAGGAGCAGGGGAGCATCAAAATCGGGGACACGGACATTCGGAATATCGACAGAACCTATCTCCGGAAGAATATCGGCATCGTCCTGCAGGAGCCCTATCTCTTTTCGAGAACACTGGCGGAGAACATCTCCATTGCGGATGAAGAAGCGGATATGGAGGCGGTTCGGGAGGCTTCAAAAATTGCTTCCCTCGATGAGGCCGTCCACCGCTTTTCAAAAGGCTATGAAACCTACGTGGGCGAACGGGGCGTGACGCTTTCGGGCGGCCAGAAGCAGAGGGCGGCCATAGCCCAGATGCTCGTGAAAAAGCCCCCGGTCATGATTTTTGACGATTCCCTCTCCGCCGTGGACGCGGAGACGGACGCAAAGATCCGGGAAGCCTTGAAAGATAAGCTTTCCGACGCCACGGTCATCCTGATTGCCCACCGCATCACGACCCTGATGCAGGCGGATGAAATCATCGTCCTCTCGAATGGGCGCGTCGCGGAGCAGGGCACCCACGAGGAACTCATAAACAAAAACGGCATCTACCGGAAGGTCTATGACATGCAGACGGCGGGACTTGACGCCGGGGAGAAGACAGCGTGAGCAGGAACGGGACAGAAAGAAAAATGAATAATGAAAAGCCTCTCCACCTCTTCGGACTGAAGGAGCTCCTGCCCTATCTCCGCCCTTACAGGGGGCGGCTTTTCCTGATGATCGTCCTGGGCATTGTGACGAGTATTTTCGATACGGCCTATCCTCTTTTAAACTCCTACGCTCTCGACCATTTCATCACACCGGGGACGCTTAAGGGACTCTCGGGCTTTATATTAGTATATATCCTCATCGCCCTCCTGCAGGCGGCGGACGACTACATCACGATGTATTTCTGCGGAAAGACCGAGATGGACATGGACAGGGACCTGCGCAGGGCCTCCTTCAATCACCTGCAGACGCTCTCGTTTTCGTATTTCAATCAGAATAATGTGGGCTATATACATTCCCGCGTCATGAGCGATACCAGCAAAATCGGGGAACTTGTGGCCTGGCGGATGATGGACTTTGTCTGGAATGCGTCCTACCTCGTCTTCGTCCTCGTGACCATGCTCACATTGAATGCCCGCCTGGCCCTGCCCGTCATCCTCCTGATGCCGGTGGCGGCTGTCATTATCTTCTTCTTTCAGAAGAAGCTCATCCGCCTGAACCGGCAGGTGCGGGAATTGAATTCGAAGATTACGGGCGACTTCAACGAAGGCATCACAGGAATCCGCAGCGTGAAAACGCTTGTGATTGAAGACCTCATGCAGAAGGACTTCGAGAAGGACACGAAGGAATACCGGCGGACGGCCGTCCGGACCGGCCACAATTCCGCTCTTTTCACATCGCTCGTCACCATGCTTTCAAGCCTGGGTCTCGCTGTCGTCCTCTGGAAGGGCGGCATCATCACCATGGAAGGGGCCCTGAAGCTGGGCGAGCTTTCCGTCTTCATGTCCTATGCGGTCGGCATGATGGAGCCCATGGAGTTCCTGATCGCGACGGTTTCCGCCCTCCTGGCCATCCAGGTCAATATAGAGCGCTTCATGAAGCTTGTCCACGAGGAGTCCGATGTGGCGGACAGGGCGGAGATTATAGAAAAGTACGGGGACAATTTTCACGCAAAGAAAGAAAACTGGGAAGCCCTGCTTGGAGACGTGGAATTCAAGGACGTTTCCTTCCGCTATCCCGACGGGGACGAGATGGTGCTTGAGCACTTTAATCTCAAGGTCCCCCGGGGCACGAATGTGGCCGTTGTCGGCGAGACAGGGGCCGGCAAGTCCACGCTTGTAAACCTGGTCTGCCGTTTCTATGAGCCCACGGAGGGCCAGGTCCTGATTGACGGGAAAGACGCCCGGGATCGGTCCCAGCTCTGGCTTCACAGCAATATCGGCTATGTCCTGCAGACGCCCCATTTGTTTTCCGGAACCGTCCGGGACAACCTCCGCTACGGAAAACCGGATGCGACGGACGATGAGATCTGGCAGGCCCTGAAGACGGTCTTCGCGGACGGGGTTGTGAAAAAGCTGGACAAGGGCCTTGACGCAGATGTCGGTGAAGGCGGCGACCTCCTTTCTACCGGGGAGAAGCAGCTTCTCTCCTTTGCCCGGGCCATTCTGGCGGACCCCCGTCTCCTTGTTCTCGACGAGGCGACGAGCTCCATTGATACGATGACGGAAAAGGCCATTCAGGACGCCATTGCGACGGTCATCAAAGGCAGGACCTCCTTCATCATCGCCCACCGCCTGTCGACTGTAGTCGATGCGGACGTCATCCTGGCCGTAAAAGACGGGAAGATTGTGGAGCAGGGGACCCACAAAGAACTCATGGAAAGGCACGGCTACTACCATGAGCTCTACACG
>JAZASQ010000153.1:0-4330 GCA_036343235.1 Lachnospiraceae bacterium | reverse complement strand
GGCCTCACTGTCCTTGCCCTGATTCTTGTCAGTCTCGGCATCGGCAGCTATAAGGCGAAGACCGTGGAAGCGGATCAGGTGAAAGTGGGCTTCATCTACGACGGAGACGCGGCAACCCCCTACTCAGCCAATTTCATGAGGGCGGAGGAAGCCTTGAGGAACGAGCTCGGCGACAGGGTCACGATCGTGCCGCTTCGGAATGTCAGCGAGCCGGATTCCGGGGAACATATCCGCAGCCTTGCCGATGCGGGCTGCGACATCATTTTCACCACAAGCTACGGCTATGAAGAGGCGGCGAAGACATGTGCCCACGAATATCCGAATATTGAATTCTGCCAGGCGACGGGGGATAATGCAAACACAGACCCCGTCCTTCCGAACTACCATACCTTCATGGGGGAAATCTATGAGGGAAGGTATGTCTCCGGGGTCCTGGCCGGGATGAAACTGCATGAGATGATTGCGGCAGGAACGCTCACGGAGGACGAAGCCATTGTCGGCTATGTGGCTGCCTTTCCTTTTGCGGAGGTCATTTCCGGATACACGGCCTTTTTTCTGGGCGTCCGTTCCGTCGTCCCCGGGGCCGTAATGAAGGTGAAGTATGCGAATACCTGGTCCGGCTATGCGGTGGAGTATCAGCTGGCAAAGGAGCTTATTGACGAGGGCTGCGTCCTCATATCCCAGCACAGTGACACCATCGGACCGGCTGTCGCCTGCGAGGAGGCCCACGGACAGGGGAAGACCGTCATCCATGTCGGCTACAATACGTCCATGGAGAGCATTGCCCCGGCTACGAGCCTCGTCAGCTCCCGCATCAACTGGAATCCTTACGTTCTCGCGGCCGTGAAAGCCGTCATGAATAATGAAAAGATTGAAGACGCCGTCCCCGGCCATGTACACGGAAACGACGTGGGGGCCGGATTTGAGCGGGACTGGGTGCAGCTTCTCGAGATAAATGACGCCGTGGCGGCAAAGGGAAGCGGCGCCAGGGCAGAGGAACTCATAGAGCAGTTCAAGAACGGCGGAATTGAGGTATTCAAAGGCCCCTATACAGGAGTCAATCCCAATGACGCAGCGGATACCATAGATCTTTCGGAAGGTTATGAGGAAAACGCCGACCGGTCGGCTCCGGCCTTTGCCTATGTTCTCGATGATATCATAGAAGTCGAATAAGCGGCCGGCCTTTTTCTTTTGCAGGCAGTCAAGGAGTGCAGGATGAAAAATTCAGTGGTACTGATCAGTATGGGCGGCTTTCTGGCCATTACAATCAAGGATGCGATGAAGGATCAGGGCGTTGAAGTCATCGACATCCGGCCTTCCGTCGTCGAGCTTGAGGAGCACCGCTATGATGCGGATGTATTCCTTGTCCTTCTCGGAAAGTTCCCCGCCGAAGCCCCTTCGGTCTTTGAACTCCTGAAGGAAATCTGCTGGAACAAGAAGGACCTGATTGTACTGGGTGAAAGCCAGGAAATCAGGGAATTTGAAGAGCACATACCCGCTGCCCTCATAGCAAAGACATTCGAGCGCCCCTTCAATGCGGCCGATGTGGCGAAAACGGTGATGAACTGGTACGACATGAAGGACATAAGCGCCGACCTGCCGGAGATTCTCGTCATAGATGACGACCCTGTTTTCCTCTGGACCATCCGGGGCTATCTTTCCGATGCCTACAATGTGAAGGTGGCAAACTCGGCAATGGACGGCATACGCTACCTCACGTCGAATAAGCCGGACCTGATTCTCCTCGACTACGAGATGCCCGTGGCCAACGGCGATACGGTGGCTCAGATGCTCAGCGACAGCGAGGAAACGAAGAATATTCCCGTCATGTTTCTGACGGGAAAGGATGACCGGGATACCGTCATGAAGCTTCTGGCCCTGAAGCCGGAAGGGTATCTTCTGAAGTCGCTCGAGGGCCGGCAGATTCATGCGGCCATAGACCAGTTCTTTGCCCGGGATTTCATCGGGAAACTTTAAAGCCTTGACTCCGGAGAAAAAAAGCGCCGGAGAGATCAGCTTTTGCCTTAACGAACCGTCGGATACCGGGACCTTAGAGAGGGGGGACGGCAATGAAAGAGAAATTCCTCAGGGCATCGATATATGTGACCATTGCTGCCCTGATATGCTGCGTTCTGGCGGTCATCTGCCTTGCCGTCCTGTCCTCTTCCGGGACCGAATCAGGCCGGCAGCCGGTCTCCCTCTGGAAGGACGGCTGGCTTCTGACAACGGAAGACGGAAGTACGACTTCCGTTCAGATTCCGGCTTCCGGCATTTCTTCAAGAAAATATACGCTTTCTTCTGTCCTTCCCAGGGATTATGAAGCCAATACGGCTGTCTTCATCTGGTCCAACGATCATGAAGTCACGGTCCGGGTAGGAGGGGAAAGCATATTCTCCTATTCATATCATCCGGAGAAACAGATCAACAGAACGCTGGCTCCGTCCCAGTATCTGACGGTTCCCCTGAAGGACAGCTACGCGGGAAAGGATATAGAAATATCCTATACCTGCCTTCCGGATGCGGGGCCTTCCATCGAGTGGATCTATATCGGAGATCAGACGGATACAATTCTCTACCTGATCCGGAAAAACGCCCTGACGCTGGTGGCAGCCATTGTCATCATGGTCTTCGGCGTCATTGCTATTTCCCGTTATTTCATTAACCGGAAATTCCGAACGAACCAGACCCGGGGAAATCTCTGCAAGGGCATTGCAATGATTATTGCAGCTGTCTGGATGATCTATCAGACGGACTGCCGGCAGTTTTTAATGCCCAATATATATCTGGTCCGGGATCTAAACTACCTGGCCCAGATACTCCTGCCCATTCCCTTTGTCCTGGCCGTTGCCTTCGTGGAGGAGAAGGAGTATTTCCGCTCGGCCATTATCTTTGTGATTCTGACGGCCTTTGATGATCTCATCCTTTTTGCCCTTCTCTTTTCAGGAGCCGCCAGCTTCAGGGCCCTGGGGCTGATGATGGACATTCCCCTCAACGCTTCCGTAGCCTACTGCGCGGTTACCGTCACGCTTATCATCCGGCACGACAGGCAGCTGGCCCAGAAAATGAAGACGACCATCATGGCCATGGCCGTCCTGGCTGTCTGCGGGGCCTTTGAGATCGCAGGTCAGAACGGCTTCGGCATTACGGGGGTCTTTCTGCCGCTCGGAATCATCTTCTTTGCGGCCGTGACGGAGGCTGTCAATTCCGCCAATGTCGTCCAGACCGTGAAGAAGGACATAGAGTTCAACGCCTACCGCAGGTCCCAGAAGACCCTGTTGGCCTCCGTTTCCCATGAGATCCGGACCCCCATCAATTCCGTCCTCGGTCTCGATGAGATGATTCTCAGGGACACGAAGGAGGAGACCACCCGCCAGTATGCCCAGGATATCCGGACATCGGGCAAGGTCCTTCTCGCTCTCGTAAATGATATTCTCGACTTTTCCCGGCTGGAATCCGGGGCCGTGGAGCTCATTCCGGAGCCCTATTCCCTGAAAGAACTCCTGACGGAGATCTGCGTCGTGGAGAGGGAGAGGGCGGTCCAGAAAGGACTGAAATTCTTCGTCGAAGTAAACCCGGAAATTCCCGACCGCCTGGTGGGCGACTATTCCCGCATCCGCCAGGTCCTCATCAATCTCATAAACAACGGGGTCAAGTATACGCCGAAGGGCTCCGTTACATTGACCTGCGACTATGAGCCGATAGAAGACGGTTCCATTCTCCTCAAATTTCATGTGAAGGATACGGGCATCGGCATCCGGGAAGAGGATATAAACCGCATTTTCGAGCCCTTTGTCCGCGTAGATGAGAAGAAGAACCGCTCGGTCGAAGGCACGGGTCTCGGCATGAGCATCACGGAAAACCTCCTCATCCTCATGGGCAGCCGCGTCTCCGTGGAGAGCCGCTACGGGAAGGGGTCGGACTTTTCCTGCCGCATTCCCCAGCCTGTGGCCGACCCGGCTCCCATCGGCAAGTTCGATATGCATGCCCTGCAGGAAGATGACAGGAGGGAAGAGAAGGACTATATCTGCCCGGATGCATGTGTTCTGGTCGTAGATGACACTCCGCTCAATATCAAGGTCTTTACGTTACTCTTAAAGGACAAGAAGCCCGTGATCCATACAGCTGCAAGCGGGGAAGAAGCCTTGGAGGAGTGCAGCAAATGCAGGTTTGACGTCATATTCATGGACCAGCGGATGCCCGGCATGGACGGAACGCAGACCCTGCATGTACTCCGGGAAAAAGAATCCTGCAGGATAAACCATGATACTCCGGTCGTCCTTCTCACGGCGGATGCCTTCGCCGGCGTGAGGGAAGAGGCCCTGGCGAACGG
>JAZASQ010000152.1:0-4345 GCA_036343235.1 Lachnospiraceae bacterium | reverse complement strand
CTTTGACTTCCGGAATTTTGTATTCTGAATGTTTTCTGTTATAATGCAATAGATTTTGCGGATTGTAAGGCGCCTGCCCTTCCTTTCAGGGGACAGGGGAGTACGCGCTTACATTAGTCATAATAATATATGAAAATCCGCGGTTTGAAAATCGGAGATTATCTTTCTATATGAATTACAGTGAAGAAAATGTAAAAAAGAGGAAAGCCAAAAGCCACTCGAAACGGCGGCGGGCCGGAAAGACCTTCCTTTTCACCTTTCTGAAAACGGCTTTGTTCCTCCTTGTCGTGTTTGTTGCGGCGGCGGTGGTCGGCGGCGGCTTATATGCCAAGCGCCTGATTGACCAGCTTCCCGACATTTCCACGGTCGACATTTCCCCTACCGGTTATCTCTCGACCATCTATGACAAGGACGGGGGCGAAATCCAGACCCTGGCGGCTTCCGGCGCCAATCGGGAGTACGTGACCCTGGACCAGATTCCCGACTATGTGCAGAAAGCCTTTGTGGCCATCGAGGACGAGCGCTTTTATAAGCACAACGGCATCGATATCCGGGGTATCCTCCGGGCCGGCTTCACGGGTCTCACGACCGGACACTTTTCCCAGGGCGCTTCGACCATTACCCAGCAGCTTTTGAAGAACAATTACTTCACGGACTGGACCTCCGAGTCGACAACGAAGGAAAAAATCGACCGGAAGATTCAGGAGCAGTATCTGGCCCTGCAGCTGGAGAAGGTGACGAGCAAGGACACCATCCTTGAAAATTACCTGAACACAATCAATCTCGGTCAGAACACCCTGGGCGTTCAGGCGGCAAGCGAGCGCTATTTCAATAAGTCCGTTTCGGATCTCACCCTTTCCGAGGCGGCCTGCATCGCGGCCATCACCCAGAACCCGACCAAGTATAACCCCCTTAGGAATCCTGAAAACAATGACGTCCGCCGCAAACAGGTCCTGAAGAAGATGCTGGAGCTGGGCTTTATTGCGGACCAGGGCGAGTACGATGCTGCAGTTGCTGATGATGTCTATTCCCGTATTTCCATCGTGAACAATGAAATTGCGGACAATACGACGAATTATTTTGTGGATGCCCTGACCGACCAGGTTATAAGCGACCTGATGGAGCAGAAGGGCTACGATGAGACCGAGGCCTACCGCCTGCTCTATAGCGGCGGTCTCACCATCAATTCCACTGAGGATCCGAAACTTCAGGCCATAGTTGAAGAGGAAATTAATAATACCGAGAACTACCAGAACGACCCGAAGATTGCCGTTTCCTTCCGTCTGACGGTTCAGCACGCGGACGGGACCTACGACAATTACAGCGACCAGACCATGCTGTCCTATTATCAGGCGGCGAACAAGAACTACTCCATCAATTTTTCCACCAAGGAAGAGGCGGATGCGGCTTACGAGGCCTATAAGGCTGAGATGGTCGGCCCTACGGACAAGATCCCGGACGGGGGCGAGTTTGTCACTTATACTGTCCAGCCCCAGGCAGCCATGACCGTTATCGACCAGTCTACCGGCCGTGTCGTAGCCCTCGTGGGCGGAAGAGGAGATAAGACAGCGTCCCGGACCCTGAACCGGGCTACGGACATCACGAGACAGCCGGGTTCCACATTCAAGGTTCTCGCAGCCTATGCTCCTGCTTTGGATTCGGCAGGCTTGACCCTGGCAACGGTCCAGGACGACGCTCCCATGTCCTATGCAAACGGGACTCCCCTGAATAATTACGATCACGCCTACAAGGGCCTTACGAATCTCCGCATGGCCATTACCAAGTCCATGAATATTGTCACGGTCAAGACCCTGACTCAGATCGGGACCGGTCTCGGTTATGAATACGTCAAGGACTTCGGCATCACGACTCTCGAGAGCGGGGACAACAATCAGGCCCTGGCTCTGGGCGGCATCACTCACGGCGTTACGAATCTGGAACTGACGGGGGCTTATGCCACGATTGCCAACCAGGGAAAGTACAATAGGCCGGTCCTCTATACGACCGTAGTTTCCCGGTCCGGACAGACTCTCCTTGACTCCACGGACAATACCGGGAAGCAGGTCCTGAAGGAGACGACTGCCTGGCTATTGACTTCCGCCATGGAAGACGTCATGACAAAGGGTACCGGCGGCGTGGCGAATTTCTCCGGTCAGGCTGTAGCCGGAAAGTCCGGGACGACGACGAAGGACCGCGATACGGTCTTCGCCGGCTTCACCCCCTACTATACCGCGGTCATCTGGGGCGGCTACGACGACAATACCCCCCAGTCCACGACTACATATTCCAAGAGGGTCTGGAAGGCAGTCATGAGCCGTATTCATGAAGGCCTGGAATATAAGGACTTCACAAAGCCCGAAGGAATTACGACAGCCACGGTCTGCAGCAAGTCCGGGAAACTTCCTATAGAAGGTGTCTGCGATGCGGACCCCAGAGGTTCCATGCTACATACGGAATACTTCGCGACAGGGACCGTTCCGACCGAAACCTGCGACCACCATACGAGGGTGGATATTTGTACGGTTTCCGGTCTTCCTGCCGGGGAGTTCTGCCCGCCTGAGGCAAGGGTTTCCAAGGTATGTATCGTCGGCGCCGACCCGGCCGGCGGAGAGGGAGAGTATGTAATCAGTCCTGAGACCCTGGCGCAGACTTGCAATATCCACACTTCGGCCGGGGCAGCGACAATATCCGGCGGCGGTATTCTTCCCGGAACCGGCGGTACAGGAACGGAAGGGACAGGAGCCGGAACGGAAAACGGAACTGTAACACACGGAATCGGCCAGGAGGGCGGGGCCGGTACGACCGGCAGCCCGGCAGGCAATGGCAGCGGAAGCGGAACTGAGAACGGGGAGACCGGCACGGACGGCGGCTCCACGGGAACCGCGACGGACCCCACAACTGTGGGCAGCAGCGGAAATTCTGCTCTCGACGCCCTGATTAGTGCCTTCCGCAGCAGCGGAAATTGATTTTTTTAGAATAATGTAAAACAAAAAGAACCCCTGCGGCATCATAAGTGCTGCAGGGGTTTTATGCGGTGAATTTTCTTGCCGGAACGGTTACTCTGAATCGAAATGAGATGGTCTCGAAGCTTTCGTGTTCTATTGCAGGGGTAATCGGTCACAGCGACAAATCGAGCAGAAGCCCGCTGTAAATGCTGGAAGCATAGGGCGACACAAGAGTATTCGAAGGATTCTTGTACTCGACCGTAATCTTGTCCACGTAGTTCAGGGGGTCGACCGAGGTCTTGTTCGCCTCTCTTGAAAGTTCATCCTTGAAGCGGTTCAGAATCGCGAAGGTCTTCTTCGCATCAGGTCCCTGGACGGCTTCCGTGATGGCTTCCCGGTCCAGGTAGAGCGTTCCGTCGTCATTGGCCCGGATGCCGATCTTCGAAAGGTCGTCAGACCGGTTTCGCTGAATCCCGCTGACCTCGTTCAATAGCTGGGTATTCGAGTGGGAGCCGGAATATTTCTGCCCTACAGCGATGAAGCCGTTGTAGCTCTGAAGCAGCTCCTCCACGGAATCGGCAATGGCTTCTGTATTGGGCTTGAAGCCGATGCGGGCTGGCTCATCCTCGGGTGTTGTCCCTGCGAGAGTAATCTCGAAGTCCCGGTTGATCGTGAATGTATTTGAGAGGGACGAGTGCTCGGTCCCGTTCAATGTAAATGAAGAGTTTGAAGCCGGGGAAGAAATATTCGCAATTCCCAGGGTATTTAACTCATTCCAGGCGCTGCCCGACTGGATGCGGAAGAGACTCTGCTCGTTCTCCGAAAGGCCTGTAGCCTTGGATACCAGCTGCAGGGCCGTCTCATTCTTCCGGTTCCTTATGACAGAAGCTGTGAGGCCCACATTCGACGTATTGACCAGGCGGGCAATCTTCGACTGGACTGCGCTGTTCGTGTCTCCGTAGTTCACATTGAACTGGAACTCGTAGGACTTGGAATTCGTATCCAGGTCAAAGGAGTAGGATCCCTCTTCGAAGTCGTGGCCGCCGGCCGCCAGATAGGCCCCGGTATTGACCTGGGGCTGGGCGAGCTTATTGACTCCGACCGTGAAAGAAGTGGAACCGTCCGCGTCGTCATCGCCGATATAGCGGATCTGGACGGCGTCTTCATTCGAGGAAGTCGCAATCTTCTTATAAAAGACGGATTCGATATTCCCGTCGTCGGAGGAAAGGGAGGAGACGACATTCTGCGCAGCCCGGGATTGTTCCTTCAGGTCGATGGCGAAATTCTTGACGTCTCCGTCGAAATTGATCTTGTAGACAGGGGCGTCCCGGTTCGTCCGCACAATGCGGCTGTAGACCCGTTTCAGGTCGTCCGACTTGTGGCTGTCGTAGCGGCTGGCG
>JAZASQ010000151.1:0-4369 GCA_036343235.1 Lachnospiraceae bacterium | reverse complement strand
GATACGAGCAGGATGATCATGAACAGGGTGTAGGCAATGGCCGAAGCAAATCCGGTCTGTACCGTTCCCGAAGTAAATGCGAACTTGTAGAGATACATCATCACAGTCTGTACAGACCCGTAGGCCGCCGACGAAGGCGAGCTCATCAGGAAGGGCAGGTCGAACATCTGCAAGCCCCCGATCAGGGATGTGATGGCCACATATTCAAGAATGGGACGGATCAGAGGAAGAGTAATCTTCCCGAAGATAGTCCAGCGCCCGGCCCCGTCGATTCTCGCCGCCTCGAAGTAGTCCGTGGATATTCCCTGCACTCCGGCCATCAGCATGATGAAGGAGTTGCCGAACCACATCCAGGAGGAGATGACAGCAATCACGTAGCCTGCATGATTCGAGGTACCCAGCCAGTCTATGGGAATATAATTCTTGTGAAAGGCCTGGGCAATATTGTGCAGGATAATATTGAAAGTTCCGTATCTCCAGTCCAGCAGGGTCTTGAAGAGAAAAGCCACAGAGGTCGCCGCAATCAGGTTCGGCAGAAAATAGACAATCCGGAAAAACGGGAGCCCCTTCATCTTGTACTTCATGTCGGAAAAGACAATGGTCAGAAGGAAGGCCAGGCCCAGCTGCAGGACGATGTTCACTCCCCAGATCCGGACCGTATTCCCCAGCGCCCGCCAGAAAAACTTGTCCGTAAATACCCGGGCGTAGTTGGCAAATCCGATGAAATGCGGCGTCCCCATTACCTTCAGATCGGTAAAGGAAAGGTAGAGGGTCCTGAGTACCGGATACACGGAAAAAATCAGGAAGACGATGGAGAAGGGTGCCACAAAGGCGTAGCCCCACCGGTTGTACCGGCTGAGCCGGCTGGATTTTTGGGTCTTCATTATTATCCCCTTTGAAAAGAACCGGGATTGCCGGGCCCTTTTGCCTCAGCAATCCCGAATAAATTATCTCTGAATTTCAATGTCCGGATATGTGGATGCCACCGTATCGTAGAAGTTGTTGATCGCTGTATCCTTGTCGGATGCGCCGGTCTTGATGGAGGAAATTGCCTCACCCCAGGCATCGCCGATGACCTTGTCGTACTTGGTGACCTTGGAGTAGTCGATACCCTCAGCCTGCTGCAGCCAGAAAGCGTAGAGCTTCTCGTTGCCGTATACGGGGTTCTCGTCATCCTTGTGCTTCTCAAGTACGCTCTTTAAGGAAACGACATCGCCTTCGGACTTCTCAATCCACCAGTCCGCTGTATCTTCGTCCAGGGTGCAGAACTTGATGAAGTCCCAGGCAGCTTCCTTCTTCTTGGACTGGCTGGAGATACCGATGAAGGTGCCGCCGCCGAAGCCGTAGGAAGGGCCTGCGCAGACGCCCCAGGAACCGGACGTATCCTTTACATTGTCACGAAGGGTCAGAACACCCCAGGAAGGAAGGCCGTATGCAAAAACTTCCGTCTTGGGAAGGTCCTTGGTCTGCTCTTCAAAGTTCTCGGAATCCCATACGTTTACGGAATCATCGGAACCGGACTGAATATCCTGGGAAAGGATGGGGATGGGGCCGCTCATGGCCTGATACCAGGGAGTGGACCACTGGGAAGCATAGGCGGTGTAATCATCCTGATAAAGCTTGACGGCCAGGTCCATGTAGTCGTATCTGGACTGGTCTACATTCAGCTTGTTGTCCACGACCCAGGCAGAGTCGCCGGAGAAGTAGTTCATCTCGCCATCGGATGCGAAGATGCGGTAGCCGGCGTCCTTCAGGGTCTGCGCCGTTTGAAGAATCGTATTGTAGTCTTTGAAGAGCTTGCCGATTTCCTCGGGATCATCCGTTCCGAAGACCTTCTTTGCAATGTCTCTCCGGTAGTAGATGCCGGCAGGGGTGATCTGATAGG
The DNA here is from genome assembly GCA_036343235.1 of Lachnospiraceae bacterium. Classification (GTDB taxonomy): domain Bacteria; phylum Bacillota; class Clostridia; order Lachnospirales; family Lachnospiraceae; genus RUG306. The sequence goes on along the minus strand of JAZASQ010000151.1, from coordinate 2,484 downwards.
AAATGGCCCGCTGTACGCCGTCCGCATCCTGGCCGACCTTCCACACATAGTCAACGACCTGGTCTGCGTAATCCTGGGCTCCGAACTGGTCGAGGTCCTCAAAAAAGCCGTTCTCATAGAAGTCCTGCAGCATCTGGGGCTCGCCTACAATGACGTCCGGTTCGGACTCGCCGCCCATCAGGGCTGTCTGAACCTTGGTCGGATAGTCGGCCGGCTCGATGACCACGGTCTCAACCTCTTTGCCGGTCTTTTCCTTGTAATGGTCCGCGAACTGCTCCAGGTCCTTGGCCAGGGTCCATACGACGATCTTGTCATCGCCGCCCGAAGAAGAATCACTCGTCGCGGTGTCGCCTGCTGCCGTGCTGTCGGACGTAGATGCGCTGCCGCTGTCCCCCGTCGATCCGCAGGCCGCCATGGAAAGGGCCATTGCAGCTGTCAGAGCAACTGCCAGGATTTTTTTGAATTTCACTTTCGTTTCCTCCTTTTACTTTTCGCTGCTTGAGATATCCGGTCGAAACCCCCGGCCGGCCGCAGCTCTTTTTGATGATGCAACTATACCGCCGGAGAAAGCCGCAAAAAATTACCCGATTTTTAGAAAGGTGTTCTTTTTTCACACATAAAAAATGACCCCCGTTCCGGAATTTAAAAAAACGGAACAGGGGCCGAAAGCGGCTGTTTAAAGTGCTACTCTATTTCTACATCGATGCGGTGGAAGTCTCCGTTTCGAATCATTTCCGCCTTCTCTCCGGAAACCACTTCACCTTCTATTCGTTCCCTGGTGTCATCTTTTCCGGTCAGCGTATAGGAGGAAATCCGGTAGCCGCCGGGGAAATAATCCTTCTTCTCCCCGAAGCGATAGCATACTTCAGTCGTTCCGAAGAGGGTGGCGCTGACCGTCCCGTCTTCCCTGATGAAGGCGGCGGGAATGACCGGCTGCAGGGCAAATGTGAGCTTCTTTTCTTTTTCATTCCATGAGAATAATGTTTCCCCGAAGAAAAGGACATGCCACATGGAAAGCATCTCGGCCGTGGAACCGGAAAGCCTTGCCACAAAGCCCTTCCCGTGAATCGAGGCATCGGGATTGGCGCTGGAGGCAATGAAGGATGAATTCTCATAGATGCTGCGCCCGTACACCTCCGGATCCATGAAAGGCACCAGGCAGGTCCGCATGTCGGAGAAAAACTCTTTGTAAAGGCCGGCCCTCAGAACCTCGAGCAGGTACTTGTACTCCATATGGAGCCAGATGGATTCGTTCTCCAGCCAGCCCGGGGTGAAGGTATGGCAGCGGCCGATTTCCGCAGAAGCCGAGGCCAGGTCAGCATTGACCTTGTACATCTGAAGCTTGCCGTCATAGAGAGGACTTTCTTTCACAGCCCGGTAGAGGCCTTCTGCCTCTTCAGTATTCTTCGCAAGCTTCATGGCATGGACGGAGCCTTCCAGGAAGTCCGGCATGTGACGGACAGCAAATGCCTTTGGCTGAATCCCCTCCGCACCTTCCGTATAGTCCGTCACCTCATAAAAATAATATGTGGGATATACGCCGTCTTCTGTTTTTTTCTTCGCAGCCTGGCCCGCTTCGAGAACGGCAAGGACAGCCTGCAGAAGCTTTCTCACTTCACCGGCATCCACCGATTCTTTTTCACCGGAAATGCCGGCGTAGATTTCTGTCCGATAGGCCTCCTTGATGTCATTCATGCGCTCATAGCGGGCGAGCTGCTTTGCTCTTGTTTCCCCGCCCTCACCGGGAAGCAGTCCCTCCCCATAGAGGGCCGTCGATACCCGCTTCATGAGTTCAGAAAGTTCCCTCGAAACAGAAACCGTCTCCACCCCGTCCAAGGCGTCAAGCGTGTAGCAGACGAAGCGGATGAGCTCTAAGGCCTCGGATACGGAAGAACCCAGCATTCCGGGCAGACCGTTTAAGGCGTCATACCAGCCGGGCTTTCCTCCCTCCATTTCAATGCCCATGGAAAAAGGATCCAGGGCAAGGAATTTCACGGTATCGAGAAGGAGCAGCTTTTCCAACACGGATACGTAGATGAGACGGCCTTCCCGGTCCCGGTAAAATTCCTTACTGCCTTCGGGGTTTACATTATCCTCAAGGAAGAAATACTGGCGTATGCCTTTCACTGTTTTCACATAGCGCTTTGCCCGGGGCAGGATCTTCTTCTCGCAGACCCGGATGGTCAGGCCCTCATCGAAGAGAAGGCTGTGCTCCTCCTCAGGGAAGAGAGCCAGGTACTGCTCCAAAAGGTCATAGAGATAGATGAAGTGGTCGCACCAGTAGCCCTCGCCGAAGGTACTCCGGTTCTCCTCCGTTGAGAAATCCATGATAGTGGAAAAGAGCTTCTGCTGCCGGTCCCGGTCTCCTATGACGGAAAGCCGCTCCAGCAGTCTTCCCGGCGTGAAGCTTTTTGCCGTCAGGAAGTCCAGGATATCCTTTTGAATCCCTGCAGGCAGACCTTCCAGCACAGCCTCTGCCCGGTC
>JAZASQ010000150.1:0-4422 GCA_036343235.1 Lachnospiraceae bacterium | reverse complement strand
GTTCGGGAACTCGTTGTTCCAAACGCAGATATTCAGGACTTTGCCCTCATCGGCGCTTGATGTATCGGTGGAAGCGCTGGTGTCCGTGCTTGTGCTGGACGTATCGGTGCTTGCCGAAGTGTCAGAGCTTTGTGATGTGTCGCTCGTGCTTCCGCAGGCTGCCATGGAGAAGGCCATCGCTGCGGCAACTCCAAGGGCAAGAATCTTTTTGCCTCTGTTTCTCATGTTTGTTTTCCTCCTTTTGTTTCCTTCACTTCCGGCATGCGTCTTTGCCATGGCGGAAGTTCTATTTTCCCGGGACATGCGGCCCCGGAAAACCCTGAAACTATATGCAGGACTCTTCCTGCAGCTAAAACCGGCTCATTACCGGATTCGGCTCACTGTCGCTCCCGGGACGAGCTTTCCGGGGATTTCGATCTCCTCCGGCCGGCAGGTCTTGGGATTTTCGATGATTTCGATGAGTTTCTGGATGGCTCTCTTCCCCATGGCTTCCGTATCCTGGGCGAACGTAGTGAGCGGGGGATACAGGGTCTTCGCCATCTCGATTCCGTCGTAGCCGGCGACGCTGATGTCGTCCGGAACCGAAAGGCCGGCTTCTGAAAGAGCACTTCTGGCCCCGATGTAGGAATAATCATCGGAGAAGAGAATGCAGGTCGGCCGCTCGGGAAGAGTCAGGAGACTCTGGGTGGCCACCCGGCAGGACTCGAGGTCATGATAGCGGGACTCTACAATGTAGCGATCCGGAACTGTAATTCCGGCCTCCGTCAGAGCCCGGTAGAAACCGATCAGGCGCTTCTTCGTAACGGAAGTATTCTCTCCATGTACGAAAGCTATCTTTCGATGGCCTCTCGAAATCACGTATTTCGTAAGCTCGTACTCGCCTTCGACATTCGCCGAAAGGACGGAGCTGTGATCATTGTAGGTGTAGTCAATCGTAACGGTCGGGATCTCGGAATAGATGAGCTTGCGGACATCCTCGTTCGAATAATTCATATTCGCAATCAGGACCCCGTCGCAGCTCCTGTAGCGGGCATGCTCCAGAAAAGAAGCCCTCCGCCCAGCGATGTTCCGGCTGATGAAGAGGATGTCGTAGCCTTCCTTTTCTGCCTGAACCTTTGCCGCATTCAGAATCGCCGCGAAAAATTCGTGGGTCAGGCCGACATTCGTCTCATCCTCAAAGAGGACGCCGATCGTGTGGGAGGCATTCGTCTTCAGCTGCCTGGCCGCCACATTCGGCGTGTAGTGCATCTCCTCCGCCGTCTTCCGGATCCGCTCAGCTGTCTTTTCGCTGATGTCTCCGTATCCGTTCAGGGCCTTGCTGACCGTGGCGGTGGAAACGCCGCATTTTTCAGCTATGTCCTTGACTGTAACCATGTGATCACCTTGAAAACTCTGCATTTCGAAATAGTTCGAATTCGTTTTCGTGCCATTATACTAACACGGTTTCGAAACCCGTTCAATTGCCCGAATTCACAAATTCGAGTTTCGAAATTTGTGCGAAATGCACAGGAAATATTTCAGTCGTCTGAATTTGCTTGTTATTTTTCCCAAAGGCAGTATAATGGAGGAAGCAGGCGGCGAAAACGCTTTCGTATGTCTGTGGATACAATTTCGTGCTCTACATTAGTCATGATTCATATATAAGGAGGCCATCATGCAGTACGGTCACTTCGATGACGCCGCAAGGGAATACGTCATCACGACGCCGCGGACCCCTCTCCCCTGGATCAACTACCTGGGGAACCGGGACTTCTTCCGCCTCGTATCAAATACTTCCGGCGGCTATGCCTTCTATAAGGATGCCAAGCTCCTCCGCATCACCCGCTACCGCTACAACAACGTCCCTTTCGATTCAAACGGGATCTATTTCTATGTAAAGGACGGCAATACCGTCTGGAACCCCGGCTGGCAGCCGACGCGCACGGAGCTTGACTCCTACGAGTGCCGCCACGGCCTCGGGTATACGGTCATCACCGGGCAGAAGGATGGGATTTGCGCCAAGCAGGAGACGTTCGTTCCTTTGAATGACACCTGCGAAATCGACCGGGTAACGCTTACAAATAATTCCGGCGCGGCAAAATCCCTGCAGCTCTTTTCCTATGTGGAATTCTGCCTCTGGAACGCGGCCGACGACGGGGAAAACTTCCAGCGCAACTGGTCCACGGGTGAGGTCGAGGTCGAAGGCAGCACAATTTATCACAAGACCGAGTATAGGGAGCGGCGGAATCACTACGCTGTCTTTTCCGTAAACGCATCTGTGGACGGCTTTGATACAGCCAGAGACGAGTTCGTCGGTCTCTATGAAAGTAATGCAATGCCCCAGGCTGTCCGCGAAGGAAAATGCCACGGGTCCGTTGCCCACGGCTGGGCCCCGGTAGGCGCCCATCAGCTTGATGTGACGCTTGCCCCCGGTGAATCGAAGTCCTTCATCTTCGTCCTCGGCTACTGCGAAAACCCCGTGGCAGAGAAGTTCATCGGGCCGAATATTATTAATAAAAAGCCCGCCCACGCCCTCCTCGAAAAGTATCAGAGGAATGAGCAGGTGAACAAGGCTCTTCAGGAGCTCAAAGACTACTGGGCGGGCCTTCTTTCCATCTATCACGTGAAGACCGGGGACGAAAAGCTCGACCGGCTGGAGAATATCTGGAACCAGTACCAGTGCATGGTCACGTTCAATTTCTCAAGGTCGGCTTCCTACTATGAATCCGGCATGGGGCGCGGCATGGGCTTCCGGGACTCAAACCAGGACCTTTTAGGCTTCGTCCACCTGATTCCCGAGCGGGCAAGGGAGCGGATCATCGACATCGCGTCAACCCAGTTTCCCGACGGCTCCTGCTACCACCAGTACCAGCCCCTCACGAAGAAGGGCAACGCCGATATCGGCGGCGGCTTCAATGACGATCCCCTGTGGCTCATTGCGGGCACAAGCGCCTACATCCGGGAGACCGGGGACTACTCCATCCTCGACGAGCCCTGCGCCTTTGATTCCGACATGAGCCGGGCTCAGCCGCTGCTCGATCACCTCTGGATATCCTTCAACTATATCAAGCTTCATAAGGGTCCCCACGGCCTGCCTCTTATCGGCCGGGCCGACTGGAACGACTGCCTGAACCTGAACTGTTTCTCGGATACTCCGGGCCAGTCCTTCCAGACATCAGGCCCCTCCGAGGGCCCCGTGGCAGAGTCCGTCTTCATTGCGGGCATGTATGTGAAGTACGGGAATGAATTTGCAGACCTGCTCGAGCACATCGGAAAAGAGGCGGAAGCCGCGGATGTGCGGAAAGAGACCGAGAAGATGACGGCTGCCATAGAGGACGCCGGCTGGGACGGCCACTGGTTCGTTCGGGCCTATGACGCCAAGTCCAATCCTGTCGGCAGCCACGTATGTGAAGAGGGGCAGATTTTCATAGAGCCCCAGGGCATGTGCGTCATGGCCGGAGTCGGCGTGGATGGCGGAAAAGCCGAAGAAGCCTTAAAGAGTGTCAAGGAGCGCCTGGATTCGAAATTCGGCATCGCCCTCCTTCAGCCTGCTTATACGAAGTATCATCTCGAGCTCGGGGAAATCTCCTCCTACCCGCCCGGATACAAGGAGAACGCCGGCATCTTCTGCCACAACAATCCCTGGGTCGTCGTGGCGGAAACCGTGGTGGGCGACGGAGACCGGGCCTTTGAAATCTTCAAGAAGACCTGCCCCGAATACCTGGAGGAAATCTCGGACGTCCACCGGACAGAGCCCTACGTCTACTGCCAGATGGTGGCCGGGCCCGACGCCCCGACGTTCGGAGAAGGGAAGAACTCCTGGCTCACCGGCACGGCGGCCTGGACCATGACGGCCGTCTCCCAGTACATCCTCGGCATCCGGCCCACCCTGGATGGTCTGGCTATAGACCCCTGCCTGCCGGAAGAAATCGGGGACTATACTGTTACACGGAAATTCAGGGGGAATACGTACCACATTTCCGTGAAACGGGGCGCGAGCCCTGCGGCGAGCGCCGGAGGCGGCCACGGAACCGCCACAGCCATGACCGTCGACGGCAAGCCCGTGGCCGCCCGGCCTATGGACGACCCGTCCGGCCGGGACCTTTTCGTGATTCCCATGGACCTGCCGGTCGGGGAGCATGAAGTTGTTGTAACACTATAAAACGCCCGATCAGAAACATTGAAGCTCAAAAATGGCGCGGAAGGAGAAATTTTGTCCTTCCGCGCCATTTTTTCTCTTACCTGCTGCTGCCGCACGTCCCCGCTGCGGCAGGGAAGGAGAATTTTCTGCTATTCTATCTTGCTTTTCTCTTTCCCCCTGCCGCCACGCTCCCCGGCTGCCGCTGGAAAAGAGAATTTTCTTCTAATCTATCCTGCTTTTCTCTTTCCCCCTGCCGCCACGCTACCCGGCTGCCGCTGGAAAAGAGAATTTTCTGCTATTCT
>JAZASQ010000149.1:0-4427 GCA_036343235.1 Lachnospiraceae bacterium | reverse complement strand
TATCTGATCAAGCTCTATGCGAAGGACGGAAAGCCGCCCAAGGACATGAGATGGCCCTTCCGCCTTCTGCTTCTTGCATGCTCCTGGGCCCTCCTGTTTGGACTCATGCACGTGGGCGAGCTGTCGCTAGCGACAAATGACTATCCAAATCCGGCCTTTTTCCTGGCGGCCTCTTTCGGCGGCTGGGTCTTCTGCTATGAACTCTGCTGGTTCCTGTCGAAAGTGTCCGTTCTGCAGAAGCTCTTGTGCCTCGCCGGACAGAACACCCTCTACGTCGTGGCCTTGAACTTCCTGGTGTTTAAGCTTATCAATCTGCTTGGCGTTCTCGCCAAGGGGCTGCCCCTTTGCGTCGTCGCCGGTTTCCCCGTCTACTTCATGGGCGGCGCCTGGTGGGTGGCCTATATGGCGGTCGGCCTTGTCATTCCGATTTCCCTAAGCCTCCTGTGGAAGAAGCTCAAGCGGAGCGTAGCTATGAGAGGGCAGTGAGGTTGAAGAGGGGCAAAAGTGACAAGATCGACTTTCTTGTTTTATTGCTTCATTGACATGAAAAAACAGCGTCGATTTGACGCTGCTTTTTCTTTAATCAGTTACCCGACTTTTGCTGCCGGGTAGGCTGCATCTTCATAAAAATCATCTTGATCAGATATGAATTCCAGAATATCCGATGAAAGTGCTTCCGGATGCTCGTCCATAAATGTCTTCACTGCTTCAAACCGAGAGGATTTCTTGTTCACATAGTTGAGTACGGCAACGATAAAACTATAATAAGAATCTTTTACATTGCTCAACTGGATAGTAAATTCTTCCATGACACTTTCCTCCTAACGATTGTCTACAACCCGTTGGTAGATATTGTAATTGTTGAAACCGTGGTTTTCAAAAAAATATACATAGCCAACCCCGTCTATTCCAAAAGAAAGATGGGCACAATATTGACTGCCTTTGTATTGTGAATTGTATAAGGCGTTGATTTCGGAAATAATTTTTCCATATTCCTGTGGCTCAAGCCAAAATGATGGACGTTCAAATGGATACCCGTTGGCATCCAAAGGTACATCTTTATATTTCATAGTGTTCCCCTGACATACCTTATGTAATGTATTATAACATGGATAATAGAACTTCGACTACTGAAGTTTCAGAAGCTCGCCTCGCTGATATCCGTGAAAGGGATGGTGAGGATGGCCGTATCCCCGCAGTCGTAGTCAGAGGCTCCTTCGAAGAGACTGCCTGAGGCGAGAAGGATGGCCTTCTTGTCTGGGGTGAAGCCCTTGACGGTTCCGTCCGCGTAGCGGTAGGAGTCCCGGTCGTAGTAGGTCACATAGATGTAATCACCGGGATGGAGCTCGGAGAAGAAGCGGTTCAGGAGTTCCAGCTGGTCCTCTGACAGTTCTTTCCTCGGAACAATAATCTTTTCTTTTTTCGCCAGTTCTGCATAGAGCCCCTTCAGGGCGTCGTAGGGAGCGAAGATCTTTGCCCGTTCGGCTTTCATATAAAATCACACACCTTACATAATAGCACGCAATGCGTGTCATCAATCTGTCAGCCCCAACACCCGGGAAGCTGCACAGAATCTTCCGGCTGTCGACATCGCAGAACTCAGGCCTTGTGCCCGCCAATCTGCCCGTTCCGTTCAATGGTCGTCCCGCAGTCAAGCAGGTCCATACCCTTGAGGACAGCGTTCTTCCCGAAGTGGTTTTTCAGACTGTTCACATTCTGCTGAAGTTCGTGGTCCTTCTCTGCCGTTTCCCGGTCGAGAAAGAGGGACATCTGGACCAGAGAGGCCGGCCGGACATTCTCGAAGGAGATGCCGACCCGGCGAATGAAGAGGCCGGGGACGACCTTCTCCCGATAAAGGCCGGTCAGGGCTTCCGTCAGCAGGCGGCGGGAGTCTGTAGCGGCCGGGAGCACAGCGGAACCGGTTGCGTAGTGTCCTGCAATCTGCACATAGGACTCCCAGGGCGGGAGGACACCTGCTTGCGTATCAGAAGCGGCCAGTGCTGAGTGACTTGTACAGGAAGATTGACTGCCTGCAGTACTTTCAAATGATTGGGCCCTGCCGGTCCTGCCCGGACTTCCGGCAAGGGGATGCCATCCGGGGGATTCACAGGCGTCACCTGTTTTCACGGCTGCGGCAAGGCCCTGCTCCTTCGTATAGGCTTTCAGCCCTCCGGAGAAGTCCTCCGCATAGCCCACATAGAGGGTGACGGAGTCTGTCAGGAGCTCCTGGTCCGTGAGGTCGAGGGACAGGAGGTCGATCATCTCCTTCAGAACGACCAGGGCCTCCTCCCAGGTATAGTCCCGGAGCAGAACCTGGTTCGAAGACAGGGAGTGGGCAGGACTGCGGTAGGACTTGATGTCCGCCATGGTCGTGGGCTCCCGGCCCCAGGCGTGGTCTATGAGGTAGTCGGCATTGCGGCCCAGAAGGCGGTAGAGGACAGCCGGGTCCGCCCGCCGGATATCCGCCATCGTATAGATGCCGATTCCGTTCAGGTGGCGCTCCGTTCCCCGGCCGATCATCCAGAAGTCCCGCAGAGGACGGTGGTTTCCGAGCTTTCTGCAGTAAGTCTCTTCATCGAAGGCGGCCCGGAAGTCCGGGCTGTGCTTGGCCACAATGTCCATGGCGACCTTCGCCAGGTAGAGATTCGTCCCCATGCCGCAGGTGGATGTAATGCCTGTCGTGGCTTTCACATCGTCCTGAATCCTCTGCGTCAGGCTCCGGATGTCCGGTCCGTAGAGGGAAGCGTAAGGGGCTCCGTCGAAGAAGGCCTCATCCACGGAATAGACATGGATGTCCTCCGGGGCCAGGTACTTGAGATAGACCCCGTAGATCCGGGCGGAGTAGTCTATATAGAGATGCATCCGGGGCGTAGCCTTGATGTATCTCAGATTTTTCGGAATCTCAAAGACCCGGCAGCGGTTTCGCACGCCCAGGGACTTGAGATGGGGGGAGACGGCCAAACATATGGTCCCGTCGCCCCGGGCGGGGTCCGCTACGACCAGGTCCGTCGTCAGCGGATCCATCTGCCGCTGCACGCATTCGACCGAGGCATAGAAAGATTTGAGGTCGATGCAGAAGTAGCGGAGGGGCGGCTTGCAGGCAGTCATGGCCATCACCTCCTGGAAGGTAGCAAAAGGAAGAAATCGAATTTTTGTTCGGTACGGGTACTATATCACCTTCTACATCAGAATGCAAACATTTGTTTGCGGAAATCCAAAAGAAATACAATCGTCCTGAGAAGGCCTCAGGACCGTCTGCTCCCGGAGGTTTACATTATTCATAAAAAAGATTTTCCTTTAAGACTCCTTTAAGGTTCCTCCTGTATATTGGCACCATCAAAAGAAACCAAGCACCCCGGAAAGAGAGGTAAAAATCATGAGTACATTCTTCAGTGGAATATTTGATATAACAGCAACCATCAGCGTTTCGAGTTTTCTCACTGTCGTGTTCACGGCCATCGCCATTGGCATTTTCCTGGCGCTTGTGTACCGCTACCGGGAGAAGACCACGAACAGCTTTCTCCTCTGCCTGGCCCTTCTGCCGGCCATCGTCAGCGTGGTCATCATGATGGTCAACGGCAACATCGGCGCCGGGGTCGCGGTGGCCGGGGCCTTCTCCCTCGTCCGTTTCCGCTCCGTACCCGGGACAGCAAAGGAAATCGCAGCCATCTTCCTTGCAATGGGCACAGGCCTTGTCTGCGGGATGGGTTACCTCGGATTCGCAGTTCTTTTCGCAGTCATCCTGGCTGCCGGGATGTTCATCTTCACGGCCCTGACGGGAGAGCGGAGCGAGAAGTACCTTACGATTACAATCCCCGAGAACCTCGATTACAGCGGGGCTTTCGATGACATATTTTCGGACTATCTCACCAGCTGGGACAGCGTCAGCGTGAAGACTACGAATATGGGCAGCCTGTTCAAGCTGAAATACCGGATTACCATGAAAAACAGCAGCGACGAGAAGAAGTTCATCGACGCCCTGCGGACGAAAAACGGAAACCTGGAAGTCGCAATTGCAGCGGCGGACAATAGTTTGGTGATGTAAGGAGGCCAGCCATGAGTGAGTATATGAATAATATAAATCCTGAAACAAACAATAGTGTAAACGCGGAACAGACCATAGTCGATACGAAAGCGACGGAATCAGGTGCTTCTTTTGAAGGAAACGGCATGAATTCCCAGGGCAACCCCTATGTGAAGGAAAGCTCAGGCAGCCGAAAGCCGAAGAACTTAAAGTCAGGCGCAATGGTAGCCGTTGCCGTATGTGTGGCAGCGGCCCTCACGATTACCGGAGTGGCGACAAATGGTTTCGGTCTGGCAAAGAGCAGTACAACGAATACAGCATCGATATCCTCTTCGAATTCGGGCAGCAGCTCGGACAGCAGCACGAAGTCCGGCACCAATACCGTGAAGGCAGCGGATGCCAG
>JAZASQ010000148.1:0-4457 GCA_036343235.1 Lachnospiraceae bacterium | reverse complement strand
GCCGATGTCGAGGGCTTTGACGCTTCAAGAAAGATTGCCATCCTGACTTCCCTTGTGGCCGGCCGCCAGGTCGACTTCGAGGACATTCCGACCGAGGGTATTTCAAAAATCACTCCCGAGGACATGAAGTACGCTTCCGCAGCCGGAAAGAAGATCAAGCTGATAGCCACCATGGACGCTTCTGGGGACTCCTACTTCGTCCGGGTAGCCCCCTTCCTGGTAGGTCCGGAGAGTCCGCTGTTTGCGGTTGACGACGTCATGAATGCCATCATGATCCACGGCAATATGCTCGGAGATGCCATGTTCTACGGCTCCGGTGCCGGCAGCCTGCCCACGGCTTCAGCGGTTGTCGGCGACCTCGTTGAGGAGTGCCGCCACGTCATGCGCCATGTGGACTTCGACTGGGATCCCGCCAAGCTGCTCCTCAAGAATCCCCTTGATCAGGAGTACCGTTACTTCGTCCGGACCAAGGCTTCTAAGGATGAGATAGAGGCGGCCTTCGGGTCTGTGGAATATGCAGAGGATATCATTCCGGGAGAAACTGCCTTTACGACGGAACTCATTTCCGAAGGCGTTTTTGAAGAGAAGAAGAAGGATTTCGCGGATATCATTTCCGTGATCCGTGTATTGTAATAGACTGAATGATATCAGAGGAAAGGGCAGGGCAGACCCTGCCGTACCGGACAGGTGGAAAATCGGTGAAATCCGAAATCCAAATATTATTTTAAGGAGAGAGGTACATGCTGGTAGTCAAAAAGTTCGGCGGTTCGTCCGTTGCGAACAAGGAACGTATCTTCAATGTGGCCCGGCGCTGCATCGAGGACTATAAGGCAGGAAACCGGGTCGTTGTTGTCCTGTCCGCCATGGGCGATACAACGGATGACCTCATTGCAAAGGCCCACGACATCAATCCTGATGCTCCCAAGCGGGAGATGGATATGCTGCTTTCCATAGGGGAGCAGGAATCCGTGGCCCTCATGGCCATGGCCATGGCTTCCATGGGAGTCCCGGCCATTTCCCTGAATGCCTGGCAGGTGGGCATGCATACGACATCTACCTATTCGGCGGCCCGCTTCAAGTGGATTGACAAGGAACGGCTCCTGCACGAGCTCGATGCCGGAAAGATCGTCATCGTCACGGGCTTCCAGGGCCTGAACAAGTACGATGATATCACGACCCTGGGCCGTGGCGGCTCCGATACGACGGCCGTGGCCATTGCAGCCACCCTTCACGCCGACAAGTGCGAGATTTTCACGGATGTGGACGGGGTCTATACAGCCGATCCCCGCATTGTGCCGGAGGCGAAGAAGCTGTCAGAGATTTCCTACGACGAGATGTTGGAATTGGCCACCCTCGGGGCCCAGGTCCTGCACAACCGGTCAGTGGAAATGGCGAAGAAATACGGCGTGACCCTCGTGGTCCGCTCCAGTCTCAATGAATCTGAAGGTACATTTGTACGGGAGGTAAATAACGTGGAAAAGATGCTTGTCAGCGGTGTTGCCTGTGATAAGAACGCAGCCCGGATTGCCCTGATCGGGGTCAAGAACGAACCCGGCGTTGCCTTCCGGATCTTCGATGTGCTGGCCAAGAATAATATCAATGTCGACATGATCCTCCAGTCTGTCGGCAGGGACAATACGAAGGATATAAGCTTCACCGTGGACCAGTCCGATGCCAAGGACGCAATTCGCGTGCTGAAAGAAAATCAGGACCGGCTGACCATCCAGAAGTTCGAGGACGAGGAGAATGTGGCGAAGCTCTCCATCGTCGGTGCCGGCATGCAGTCAAACGCCGGCGTTGCCGCGAAGATGTTCGAGGCTCTCTACGACGTGAATGTAAATATCCGCATGATCAGTACATCCGAAATCCGCATCACGGTCCTCATCGATATCGATGATGTCGACCGGGCCATGAAGGCGGTGCATGACAAGTTCATTCCCGTGGACGACTGAGAAGAAAAACTGATATTACTAATGTGGCCGAGGCACGCAACGCGTGCCTCGGCCTTTTTCCTTTGGGCGGATCTGAGCGGCAGCTGCAACAGATAACAAAGGATAACGCGAAAAAAGAGGACACGCAATGCGTGCCCTCTCATCTATACTATATATCGGCCTGAATCAGAAGTCCGTGAAGTTCTTCTCCTTGCGGCCCTCGATGAAGGCGCCCATGCCTTCCTTCTTGTCGTGGGTATCGTTGACAACGCCGAAGAGGTTGGCTTCCATCTCGACAGCGTTTTTGATGTCCATGTCGTAGCCGTTGTTGATGGCGGCCTTTGCTACGGATACGGCGTAAGAAGCGTTCCGCTCGATCTTCTCGGCCAGCTTCTTTGCCTCTGTCATCAGTTCTTCCTTCGGGTATACGTGGTTCACAAGGCCGATGCGGTAAGCTTCCTCGGCGTCGATATTCGAAGCCGTGAAGATCATCTCTTTCGCACGGCCCATGCCGACGAGGCGGGCAAGACGCTGGGTGCCGCCGAAGCCGGGGATGATGCCGAGGCCGGTCTCAGGCTGGCCGAAGATGGCATTGTCGCTGGCAAGGCGGATGTCGCAGGCCATGGCGATTTCGCAGCCGCCGCCCAGGGCAAAGCCGTTTACGGCAGCAATCGTAACCTGGCGCATATTCATGAGCTTGAAGAAAGGCTCTGCGGCCCGCATGCCGAAGGCTCTTGCTTCAGGAGCGGTGAAGTCGTACATCTCCTTGATGTCCGCGCCGGCAACGAAGGACTTATAGGGATTGTCCTTCTTGTCGGGTCCGCCGGTGACGATCAGGACCTTGATGGAATCATCTGCTTCAATCTCGGAAAGGGCGGTATTGAGTTCGCCGATCGTCTCGGAATTCAGCGCGTTCAGTGCGTTCGGCCGTGCGATGGAAAGAACTGCCGTGGCGCCGTCCTTCTCAATCTTGAGATTGTTGTACTCTGCCATGATGCGAAACCTCCTTATTTATGATAGGATGAAAATCACGCAGGACCCGGAAAAGCGGAGGGCGTGCCGAATAGGCATCTTCCGCCCGACGGGCCTTTGCAGGAACAAAAGCGGCATATAATTATCTCGCCGCAGATAAATTCACTATAGGACATTGACAAAAAATTGTCAATCATAAGAATTGGGATTGGAGCAATGGCGGAAACAGAGGCGGAGAAGAAAAGTGTATCCAGTGATGTGATATCGGATACCGAAGAGGAAAAGGCTGTAAACGTGCGGAAAACGGCAACGGAAAAAAGACAGCCGGAGAAGCGCTCCGGCGGTCGGCACTTTTCCCTGCAGACGACTTCCTTCCTGACTTTGCTTGCAGCCTACGCCGGGGCCTTCCTGCTTGTCAGCCTGGGAGCCCTGCCGGCGGGGGGCGGCTCCGGCGCTTTCGGAATTGACTGGGCCGGAATCCCTGTCTTCCTGCTGTTCCTGACCGCCGTCCTTCTGCCGGCCGTCCTGGGACGGGACATGGACCTCTTCGATATCGTAAGTGACCGGGTCTTTTTCTGGCTTCTGACCCTGCTCCTTCTCCTATGTGTCCTGAAATACTACAACAGGACTGGCACACTCGTTTCGACGCCTTTCATGCTGGTGACGGCGGCCGTCCTGCTTTTCCTGTACGCCCTGCTTCGATACTGCTACCGCAGGGCCTTTGCTTATGCAAAAATCAACAAATACGCATTGCGTATCATCATCTTTGCCCTGACCGGCCTGTCCGCGCCCTATATTGCAGGCTTTTCGGCTTTCGGAATGAGCAGTTCTTCAACGCCTTCCTCGGCAGCCGGCTTCAGCAGCCTTTCCCTCTTTTTACTTCTGCTTCCGGCCGCCCTCTTTATCCTTCTCTTCGTCCCGCTCTTCCTGGCCGGCCGGCCGGCGCGGCAGGAGACGGCCCTGGCCATTGCCTTTAAATCCCTCTGCCGCGCCCTTCCGGAGAGCCCCGTCCCCCCGGCCGTCTTCGCCTTCCTGCCCTTTCTACTGGCGGATGTCCTTCTGGACTGAGCAGACTGCCTTTCGATTTTTGTCCCCCTTGGCCAGCGTGCCGGGGGTAAAAAGGGCCAGATTTTGAAGTTTGACACCCCTCGCGCAGCGTGCCGGGGGTAAAAAGGGCCAGATTTTGAAATTTGACACCCCTCGCGCAGCGTGCCGGGGGTAAAAAGGGCCAGATTTTGAAGTTTGACACCCCTCGTGCAGCCGGCCGAGGGTAAAAAGGGCCAGATTTTGAAATTTGACACCCCTCGCGAAGCCGGCCGGGGGTAAAAAGGACCAGATTTTGAAATTTGACACCCCTCACGCAGCGTGCCGGGGGTAAAAAGGACCAGATTTTGAAGTTTGACACCCCTCACGCAGCCGGCCGGGGGTAAAAACAGGTTACAGTTCACGGGCTGACTTGTAGCTAAAACGCCGGCAGTATAGACTTTTCCTTAAGTCTATAGCTGCCGGCGTTCTTTCTTCACTCGAAGATCTGGGCTACGCTGTCGAACACAT
>JAZASQ010000147.1:0-4478 GCA_036343235.1 Lachnospiraceae bacterium | reverse complement strand
GGGTCGTCCTGATTTATGACTTCAATGCCTTCGTTTCTCAGGGCCTCGGTCATGGCGTCATGCTGGTCCTGCATGAGCCTGATGTCCGGGAATGTGTCCCCCTTCCAATAGGAGCGGATGCGGCCCTTAGCATCCTTCAGGATGAGCGAACCGGCCTCGTCTTCATAACCTGCGTCCTTCATGGCTTCCAGCTCGACCCCGGGCCGGTGGACGATGATCTTCCGGATCTTTCCTATGGCATTCGGAATCCAGGTGTCCCGCCCCCAGACCTCCCCGTAGGAGGGGTCCTCGAAGGTATTTTCTATGCGGCTCTTGTCCATGTACATCTGCAGGGGTGCCATTATGCTTTCCCTCTCCTCAGCTCGCAGCTCTCTCGGCATTACAGGTCTGGTACTCTTCTGTGATGGCCTTCATGTTGCGGACAACGATTTCCATCTCCGCCCGGCGGCCGATGGTCACGCGGACGTAGTCCCGGATTCTCGGCTCGAAGCCGAAATAGCGGACCAGGATGCCATGCTCCTTCAGTTTCTCTGTCAGAAGCTCCGCCGGAATGACATTCGATGCCTTGAAGAAGCAGAAGTTCGTGACAGTGGGCACGATTTCAAAGCCCATGCGGAGAAGCTCGGACTCGAAGTAGGACCGGGTCTCGATGACCTCTTTGATGCACTCGTCATAATACTTCGTATCTTTGATGGCCGCAATGCCGATGACCTGGGACAGGGTGTTGAGGTTGAAGGGGCTGACACAGAACTTGACATTTCGCATATCGTCTATGATGTCCTGATTGGCCACACAGAAGCCGATGCGGGCGCCTGCCATATTTCTTGACTTCGAGTAGGTACGAACCACGATGATGTTCGGATATTTGTCCACCAGAGAAAGGGCCGTCTCGCCGCCGAAGTCCACATAGGCCTCGTCCACAATGACGAGACGCTTCTCGTTTTCCTTCACGATCCGCTCGACGTCAGCGCAGGAAATGGCCTTGCCCGTGGGGTTGTTGGGATTTGCGATGATGACGTCGCAGCCGCAGTTTATAAGGGCGTCCACATCTGTCGAGAAATCGGCCTTCACGGGAATCTTTCTGTACTTCAGGTGGAAGGTCTGGGCGTAGGTCCGGTAGAAGTCGTAGGTGATGTCGTTGGAAGCAATGGGGAAGCCTTCACGGAAGAAGCTCATCATGATGAAGGCGATGACCTCGTCCGCCCCGTTGCCGACGAAAATCTGCTCCCTGGGGAAGCCGTAGATCTCGCCGATGGCTTCGCGGAGCTTGATATTGTAAGGGTCCTCGTAGTAGGCCAGGGAGTTGATCTGCACGCTGGTCAGGGCCTCAAGGATGGCCGGCGACGGCGGGTAGGAAGACTCGTTGGCGTTCAGCTTGATATAGGGCCGGTCGTGGGGCTGCTCACCGGGGTTATATGTTTCCATGCTCTCGTAGCCGTCAAGGAAGAAGTAGCTCATCAAAAATTACCTCCGGAATTAGATGCCGTTTGTGTAGTTATGTCTTGTCTTGCCCCCGTCAAAGCCTACAGGGGATGCCATTTGTGGAAAAGGACTTGTTTTTGTCCCCAAATAAGCTGAAAGGGGATGCCATTTGCAGATAGCAAGTTTTTTTACCCCAACCAGCATCTGATGGGGATGTCATTTGCAGACAGCAAGTTTTTTTACCCCAACCAGCATCTGATGGGGATGTCATTTGCAGAAAAGGTCAGGTATTCAGAATCTTGCTTAAGAAGTCCCGGGCCCGGGGATTTTTCGGGTGGCTGAAGAATTCTTCAGGCGTGCTTTCCTCGAGAATCTGGCCGCCGTCCACGAAGAGGACCCGGTTGGCGACCTCTTTCGCAAAGCCCATCTCGTGGGTCACGACAGCCATGGTCATGCCCTCGTCCGCCAGACGCTCCATAACGTTTAAGACCTCCCCGACCATCTCGGGGTCAAGGGCCGATGTGGGCTCATCAAAGAGCATCATCTTCGGCTTCATGGCCAGGGCCCGCACAATTGCGACTCGCTGCTGCTGCCCGCCGGAAAGCTGCTTCGGATAGGAGCCTGCTTTGTCCTCAAGGCCTACCATCTTCAGAAGCTCATAGGCTTTGGCCCTGGCCTCTTCCTTACTCTCTTTCTTTAGCATGACAGGGGCCAGGGTGATATTCTCTTCGACCGTCATGTGGGGGAAGAGGTCGAACTGCTGGAAAACCATCCCCATCTGCATGCGGACCTTGTCGATATTGGTCCCCTTCTTCGTGATGTCCTGCCCATCGAAAATGATCTGTCCTGACGTGGGCGTCTCAAGGAGGTTCATGCAGCGCAGGAATGTTGACTTGCCGGAGCCTGAGGGGCCGATGATGACGACCTTCTCCCCGTCAGCAATTTCTGCGTCTATTCCTTTCAGCACTTCCACGCTGCCTCTCACATTGTGGAAGGTCTTGTGCAAACCTTTAACGGAGATCACTGAGCGCCAGCCTCCTCTCTATCACACGCAGAATCTGCGTCAGGCCTATTACTATGATGAGGTAGATCAGGGCCACAATCAGGAGGGGCGGCACCGCATCATATGTAATGGACCGGATGATGTCCCCGCCCTTGGTCAGCTCCTGGATGCCGACATAGCCGGCGACCGAGGTCTCCTTCAAAAGAGTAATGAATTCGTTGAAGATGGCCGGGGCCACATTCTTAAAGGCCTGGGGGAGAATGATCTTCCTCATGGTCTGGGAATAGGAAAGTCCCAGGGACCGGCCCGCCTCCATCTGCCCCCTGTCCACGGACTGGATGCCCGACCGGAGGACCTCGGCCAGATAGGCGCCGGAGTTGATGCCGAAGGCAGCAATCGCGACTTCAAGAGACGTCCCTGACTGCCAGATGATGAAATACATGATCATAAGCTGGACAACCGTAGGGGTTCCGCGGATGACGGTGAGATAAATAGAGACAATGAAGTCAAGGACCGTCAGACCGGGATTTTTCTTATTATTCTGATGAGCCGTCTTTACGATGGCGGACAGAGAGCCGAGGACCAGGCCGATGATCAGGGCGCAGACCGTGATGATGATCGTATACTCGAGTCCGTTTGTGATGTAGTGCCACCGGTCCTTGTAGATCAGGGCGTCGTACAGGCGGTCGGAAAGAGATCTGTTCATTTGAAACTCCTATACTGATATAAAGCGCCTCCGGGAACAGCCACCGGAAATGATTACGGGAAAACCCCGGCTCGCTTATGGAGGCGCACCGGGGTTCAAACATTTTTCTATACTAATGTAAAGCTTCTATTACTCTGCGGAGAGGTACTTGCTCTCAATCTCATCCAGCTTGCCGGAATCTGCAAGTTCCTTCAGAATCTCGTTGAACTTGGCGGTCAGCTCCGACCCCTTAGGCAGGGCCATTGCGTACTGCTCTTCCGTCAGGGCCTCGTCCAGCTTCTTGATCTTGTCGGGATTCTTCTCAACCAGCTTGTCTGCGACGAAGTTGTCGATGACTTCAGCATCAATCCGGCCGGAGATGACATCCTGGGCTGCATCAACTGCCTTCTCATACCGTTTGACCTCGCCAACGGAGATATCGGAGGAGCCGTCCTCGTTCGTGCAGTAGGAGTCGCCGGTGGTACCGGTCTGGACGCCGACGGTCTTGCCGTTTAAGTCCGTCCGGCTGGCGATATCGGAATCAACAGGAACGATGATGGCCTGGGATGCATTGAAGTAGTTGTCCGTGAAATCGACGTTCTTCTTCCGCTCTTCCGTGATGGACATGCCGGCTGCGATGAAGTCAGCCTTACCGGCCTGCAGGGCAGGAATGCAGGAAGCGAAAGCGATATCACTGATTTCAAGTTCGACGCCCAGCTCATCAGCGATGGCCTTTGCGATATCGACGTCAATGCCGACGATCTCATCCCCGTCCTTGTATTCGAAGGGCTCGAACTCGGCATTTGTGACCATGACGATCTTGCCGGCGGACTTGATCTCGTCAAGGGTCTTGCCGGCAGCAGAACCTGAAGCATCCGCTGATGCATCAGAGCTTGCGGTATCGGCCGCCGTATCGGCCGCCGTATCTGCTGCCGCATCCGATGAACTATCCGATGAAGCTGTTGAACCGCAGGATACCATGGAGAATGCGGTCATGGCCGCCAGGGCCAGTGCCAGAAATCTTTTTTTCATGTCCTCTACCTCCTATACGTCTCTTCTTCCTCTTGACGAAATCCCCTGAATATCCCCTTCCGGGTCCTGAGGATTTCCCATCGAACTTCTTTCAGCCGTCCCTTCCCAGTCGGGCCTCCGGCGGAAAATCGAGTAGGAGGAAATGCATCCTCCTGCTCGCCGCGGCCCGCGCCCGGCGCAGCCGGAAAATTCTACTGCGCGGGCCTGCGATAAAAAGAAAGAGGACCTCCGGGTGATGGTACCCGAAAGCCCCCTTTGGCTTTTTCAAATTTCCTGTCCGATTTATGTATACCTTCTATCACGTTTGCCTGTCTTCGTCAAGATATTTTGAATTTT
>JAZASQ010000146.1:0-4513 GCA_036343235.1 Lachnospiraceae bacterium | reverse complement strand
TTCCAGATGTGAGACAGATCCGAAGAAGACCGCGGCAGTGCGGATCCCGGCTTTCCGGAGATCATGCACTGCTTTTTCTGTATCCGAGACCGCAGTGACGCCCTCGTATTCCTTCAGGGCCCTGCCGGAAGGATCCATAAGGGCCGGCATATCGTCATTGGGGCAGGCATCCGTTAAAACGATCAGGAGCTGCTCCTTCTCTCCTCTTTCTGCGTCAAGCAGAGACAGGAGCGCCCGAAAGGCAAGTCCGTCCCGGTTCCAGCCGCCGGAGAAAAACCGGAAGATCCTGCCGCAGTTCTTCTCCTGAGTGTTCTTGAGCCTCTCCAGAACGGTAATGCCCCGGATCGTCCGAAAGGTCAGGACCCGGACCGGGATATGGATCTTTTCCAGGCTCTCTGCCATGATATACGCCTCGGAGGCTATGATCTCCTGCACATTCATTCTGGACATGGAAGCGTCCAGAACCAGGGTGACCTCCGCGTTTCTTTCTGTCAGCGCCCCTTCCCGGTAAAAAACAGACGGATCCCGGAATACCTTAAGGCGGTAGGCCTTTTCCGGAATCAGGCTGCCCGACCGGCCCCTTTCCGGCATCCTGCGGAAATATTCCGCAAAAAGCAGATCCAGCCGGGCAGAAAGCTCCCGGATGCTCTCATGGATCAGTAGGGCGTTGTCCGACACGAAGCGGCGGTTCGCCTTTTCCTGGTCTGCGGCCCGCTTCAGGATCCCGGAAAGCTCTCCGAAGGCTTCCCTGCCCTGTTCCTTCCTTACCCCGTCGGTGACATGCAGTCTGCAGGCAGCATGAAGATCCCGGCAGCAGTCTGCCTCCAGGGCCGTCATCTCCCGCTCCGGGAGGGAAGGCTCTCCGAAAGCTGCCCGTACAAAGTCCATATCCGGTCCGGATGGCAGAGAGACCCTTCGGTTCATGGTATGGCCCAGACGGACATTGGTATCCAGATCGCCTCTCCCGTCGCCGGTCCTTAAAAAAAGCCTCTGTCTGGGGGCCTTCCAGGGAAGCCCGGGCAGGGAAAGACCGGATAAGATGCCTTTCCTTTCTCCCCCTTCCTTCAGCCGGGATATGTCTGTACGGAAAAAGTCCAGGAGAATCCCCGTCATCTCCCCGACTGCGCCTTCCGCGTCCAGGCTGCCGGAAAAAAGGAGTCTCCCGGCCAGGGCAAGGCTCCGCTTACCAGTGTGACAGAAGCGGCCCAGGACCTCTGACCAGCGGATCATCTGCTGTTCATACACGGTCATGCTCTGCATCTCCATCTGCTGGCGGGACATATCTGCGGCGGACTTAAACCAGGCCTCTGCCTTCTCCCTGCGCAGCTTTTCCAGGACCGGACGCTCGCCGATCTCCTTCTCGTATACGCAGTTCTCAAGGCCCAGCCAGAAAAGGTCGTCAAATTCTTCCGCGCTCCTGCTGGCGGAATAACGTTTTATGAATTCCTGGATCGCTTCCATATCCAGCCACTTATAGGCCAGTCCGATCACCAGGTTGTAGTACATATCCGGACTGCCGTCCGGTGAAAAGGCCAGAAAGGAAGGTTCGAAATCGTACCTTCCCGCAGCGTTCCATATGTAATTTCTGGCTCTCCGCTCATTCCCCGAATACTGTCTTTTGATCATGCTCTGTCTGCCTCTTGATCATCCCGCGAAAACAACGCTCCTGTCCAGATCGGCCGGGATCCTGCTGCCTATGCAGTCCCGGATCAGGGTCTGCTCATAACGGTCAAAGGTCTTGCTGACAATGGTCAGTTCCAGTGCCTGCCCGGAGCTGAGTCCCTGGCGGATCAGGTCCAGGGCGTCCAGCATGCCTCTCATATCCACTGCCCTGTCCGAGATCTCCGACTTTTCCGCCTTTCTGGCAAGCTCTCCGAAAAGCTTTACGAACTGTCCTGCTATTCTTTCGCTGATATCCGGGAAGTTCCTCCGCAGCAGGCGGAGCATGTTCTCCTCCGTGATCTGAGGCATGGTAATAATGGCAAAGCGGGAGCTCAGAGCCTCATTCAGGTCCCGGGTCCCGGCGTAGCCGTAGTTCATGGTGGCGATGAAGCGGGCCGCCCTGTCTACCCGGATCAGATCATAGCCCGGCACGTCAATGATCCTCCGGTGGTCCAGTGCCGCATGAAGGACGGCCAGAGACTCGTTCCTGGCCATGTTGATCTCGTCCAGGATGCAGAATCCGCCTTTTTCCGCGCTCATGCATACCGGTCCCTTCCGGAAGGACACTTTTTCTCCGTCGAAGGTGTCGGTGCCGATCAGGCCCGCGGCGTCCGTCCCTATATGGAAGGATACATTCCATACGGGACGGCCGAAA
Source organism: Lachnospiraceae bacterium (assembly GCA_036343235.1). GTDB lineage: Bacteria > Bacillota > Clostridia > Lachnospirales > Lachnospiraceae > RUG306. The sequence goes on along the minus strand of JAZASQ010000146.1, from coordinate 2,196 downwards.
AGGGCGGCCAGGTTCTCGCACAGAAGGTTCTTGCCGGTAGCCTTCGGTCCTGCCAGAAGCAGATTCCTTCCCGAGAGAAGGACAGCCACCGCTTCCTCCCAGACGGTCTTTCCGTAGTAGAGGGCGGATACCTCCGGGATCCTGTCCGCAAAGTCAGGATCTGCCGGATAAGCTTTCCGGAATTCTGCGGCTCCTGCCAGCAGTTCTTTGTCAACGCCTTCTTTTTCCAGTAACTCAGTCAGTTCTGCCATACTCTTTCTCCTACTCTTACCAGGAAAGTTCATCCATATATCCGCACTCCATAAAAAGAGGCTTGACCACCGCCACTTCGTCATGCTCCTCTTTTGAGACGCTGACGGAAGAGTTAAGGGCCCTGAGGTCTTCCTTGACTGCCTCCAGGGCTTCTTCCCTGCTCCCGGCCCTGCCCGACTTAAGGACTCTCAGCATCCGCCGGATCACCACGGGATCTGCATACTGGGCGGGGAGGAAGAAATCCTCATTTGACGAAAGGCTCTCCCTGGCAGAGCGGACCGCCTCAGTCCAGGCAGCTCCTGCGGCAGAGGGCCGGTCTGCCCCCAGGGGCAGGATCCGGGACGATGCCGCATAGAAAAGAAATGCGGCTCCGAACAGGATGCCCCAGAGTCCGTAGTCTCTTCCGGAAATGAGATTATAAAGTCCCCAGAAAGCCCCTGCAGCCCCCGTCAGGGCGACCGTTCCCATGACCGCCCGGGAAGATGCCGGGATATGATCGATCCTTCGTTTCTCCCGGACAGTCCTTCTGAGCCTCTCCCATATCTCCGGGTGCTCTTCCAGAAAGGCCAGATCCGCCTCCAGGGATCTTACCGCTGCATCTGCAGAAGCAGAAAGGACCTTTTTCTCCCTTTCTTTTTCCTCCCTGGCCCGGGCCTCCATCCTTTCCTGTCCCTCTTTTGTATACAGATGGATCTCCGGATGGTTTTCCCCGATCCACCGCATCAGGGAATCCACGTCCTCTTCCGACCTGAAATTGCACTGGCGGGACCTTTTATCCTTCAGTTCCACCACCAGATAAGGGACCGCCGCAAAGAGGCCCCGGCCCGAAAATCCTCCCGCGCTCATGGCGATCCGCTTGTAGATGCGCTCTATGTCCTCATAGCATACGTAGAGTCTGCGGTCCAGGAAAAAGGTGTTGAGATACAATGCCCTTCTGCCCAGGCCGCAGGGGCCTGCCTTGATACATATTTTTCTGTCGTTTTTCAGTTCCTTTTCCGTAAGTTCTGTCTTTCCAAACTTCTGAGGAAGCATACTCTGTCCTTTCCGCTCGGTCCGGGTCCCAGGGAAAGATCCGCCGGCAGTCCTGCCTGCGGTCCGGGGCGCCTTTGAGATAAAAAGGGGCGGAGAATCTCTCCGCCCCGAAACATGTCTTAATACGCTTTGTTATGCAGCTTTTGCCTTCTTTGCGCTTCTGAGGAAGATCGAAAGGAACAGGACTGCAGCAATGACGCCGGCCGGATAGGCCACCATGGTATTGTTCTTCAGTGCCGGGATCATGCCCAGGCATTCCGGTGCCATGAAGAAGTAAGTAATGGATACGGCGCTCATAAATACTGCCGGGACTGCGCAGATCAGGTAATTCTTTCCTTCCTTTGCCAGGTACATGGCACCTGCCCAGAGGACGATCATAGCCAGGGTCTGGTTGGTCCAGCTGAAGTATCTCCAGATGACAGTGTAGCTCAGAAGGCCCAGGGTATTGCCGAATCCCAGGAATGCACCGATGCCCAGGACAGGAATGCAGAGCTTCAGGCGGTTGGCGTAGGACTCCTGATCGATCTTAAACCAGTCGGAGAGCGTCAGTCTTGCGGAACGGAATGCCGTATCACCGGAAGTGATGGGGCAGGCGACAACGCCCAGCATGGCCAGGATCACGCCCACAGGGCCCATGGTCTTGATGCAGACATCATAGATGGCTGCGGACTGGCCGTCGGCAAGGATCTCGGCAAGGCCTGTGTTCAGTCCGTCCGTGACCGCATACAGGGAGCAGCCCGCGGCGGCCCAGATCAGAGCGATGCAGCCTTCCGCTACCATGGCGCCGTAGAAAACGAAATGTCCCTGACGTTCAGACTTGAGGCAGCGGGCCATCAGGGGAGACTGGGTCGAATGGAAGCCGGAAATCGCGCCGCAGGCGACCGTGATGAACATGAAGCTCCAGACGGGAGT
>JAZASQ010000145.1:0-4665 GCA_036343235.1 Lachnospiraceae bacterium | reverse complement strand
TCCTTGTCCGAGATGGAATTCGTCGGGCCCGCGTAGTCATTGCCCGGCTCCCCGATCACGTCGTCAAAGCCCAGGCCTTCGAGATAGGTCGTGAACTGGGTATTGTTCGGCTCGGAGTTCAGGAAGGACGTGTAGTAGCCGTTCGACCGCAGGAGCTCGGCTATGGAGATCAGGTGGTTCTCGTCAAGGTTCTCCAGCTGGTAGCCGGAAAAGAGCTGGCCGATGATGCCCCGGTAGGTGGCAAAGGTATGATTATAATAATTCGTGAAGTTCAGGGACTTCTTCTCATATTCGGCCACATTCGGCATGATGTCCCGGTCATCCTCGACGATGTCCTGGGACAGACCCTCCGTCAGGATCAGGACCACATTCTTGCCGGCGTTCTCCGTGCCTTCGTAAAAATTGCCCACCGTCCCCTTGGAGAAGGTACCCGGGTCGATATTCAATGCCGCCAGACGGGCTTTCTGGGCCTCCTTGGCCCGATAGTCCTTCGCAATGGCATAGACATCGTAAAAGGGCGAAAACTCCGGTCCCTTCACCATCGTAAGGGCAAGCTCAGCGACAAGGGCCAGGGACATAACCCGGGCATTGGGAAAGTGCACCGCCCGGAGGGGGAGGCAGGAAAAGATCACGACAAGGGCGATGGCCCCGAGATACATGGCCGCCTGGCCGGACAGGTCCTCCGCCGAGTCGATATTCGTCAGCATGATCAGCGTGAGATACGTCCCGCCAAAGACCAGGACCCCCATCTGGGTATTGTAGAAGGCAATCAGGATGTCCGTCAAAATATTTCCGAAAATTGTATAACGGAAACGCAGCAGGCGGTTCGAAACACAGAATATACAGAGGAGCTCCAGGAGGCCGATGACGCTGTAGAGGGGCCCCCGGCGCACGCCCGTGTATATGGTCAGGGCTATGGCAAAGCCGTATTTCAGGATGAAAAATGTGCTGTGGACCTTGTCGGCCTTAAAGCCTTCAATCAGACGGTTCGTTTTTTTCGTCTCGTTTTCCATGACTTTTTCCCATGAATAATATAAAGCGCCGTGAAACTTTACTATTTTGGACCCTTGCAGGGAAAATTTCAAGTAACAGAATGTTCAATTCCGCTCATTTGCCGCCCATTTTCGTTGGGCAAAACGTATGTCCGCCCTGTGTCCCGGGCAGGAAGGAGTTTACGTTATACATTATTCATAATAAGAGAAAAATATCCGGGCCGGCGCCGGAGTGAGCGCTGACCCGGAAGGTAAATTCCGCAGCCTGAGGAGGGTCGGTTTTGAAAAAGTAAGAAACCGTTTTTGAGGGATAGATGTTGAAACGAGGGAAACGTTTCGGCTGCGGGGAGGAGGGATTGTCAATATCCGCAGGGCACTGGCCGCACGGACACTCAATGTGAAACTATTACTCCTTGACACCGCCGGCCGTGACGCCGCCGACAATGTACTTGGAAAGCAGGAGGTATACGATGATGACCGGGAAAATTGCGAAGGCGATCATCGCATAGACCTGACCCATGTCGAAGGTCTTCCAGTCAGCTCTGCGAAGGCCCGCCAGGAGAATGGGCAGGGTCTGCTTCATCTTGCTGTCCAGAATCAGGTTCGGCGTGAAGTAGTTGTTCCAGCTGGCCACAAAGGTGAAGATAGCCTGGACTGCCAGAGCCGGCTTCATCAGCGGCAGGACAATGGTGTTGAAAATGTGGAGCTCCTTCGCCCCGTCGATCCGGGCCGCCTCAAGGAGAGAAGACGGGAGGTTCGAATCCATGTACTGCTTCATGTAGAAGAAGGTGGCCGGGGCCGCGATGGAGGGCAGGATCAGGGGCCAGAAGGTATCGTTGAGGTGAATGGAATTGACCAGGTGGATGAAACCGAGGGCAGTGACCTGGGTCGGGATCATCATGATGGCCAGGATGAAGGTGAAGATGGCCTTCTTTCCCTTGAACTCATAGGCATGAATCGCATAAGCGGTCATGGTCGAGAAATAGGTACTGAGGACCGCCGAAGAAACGGCGATGATCAGGGAATTCAGCATGCCCTGAATCACGGGGGTGGGCCCGTGAAAGAGGTTGTGCATATTCTTCATGAAAAAGGTGCTGGGGATGGCCGTAAAGCCCTTGTTCAGTTCCCCGTTCGACCTCGTCGTATTGATGAAGAGGATATAGAACCAGACCAGGCAGATGAAGGTAAGGAGGATCAGCACGATATAAGCGATGACTCTTCTGACCTTCACGGAAGGCGAGTTCGACTTTTTTTCTTTCATGATTTCCTCCTTTCCTTAGGATTCGACCTGCTTGGAGGCCGTGAACTTGAACACTATGAGACTCAGGATACCTGTGATGATGAGAAGGATTACGGACAGGGCACCGGCCATGCCGTAGTTCTTCGAATACAGATGCTTGTTCAGATACATGATCAGGGTCATGGAGGACCGCATGGGGTCTCCGGATCCGTCGGTCAGGATCTGAGGAACATCGAACATCTGCAGGCCGCCGATCAGAGAGGTGATCAGGACGTACACCGTAATGGGCCGAAGGAGGGGCATCGTAATCCGCCAGAAAATCTGGGTACTGGTGGCCCCGTCCACTTCCGCCGCCTCAAAGAGGGATGTGTCGATTCCCATCATGCCGGCCATCAGGAGGATGGTCGTATTTCCGAACCACATCAGAAAGTTCATGAAGGCGATCAGCCACCGGGTGCTTCCGATATGGGCCAGGAACTGATAGGGCTTGGAAATCAGGCCCAGCTGTATCATGAAGGAATTCACCGGCCCGTTGTCCGAGAATAAGGTAAAGAACAAAAGGGCGAAGGCCGATGCCATGATCAGATTCGGCATATAGATGACGGTCTTGAAGAAGCGCTGTCCCTTCAGCCGGAGGGACACGTCCGTAAACCAGGCCGCCAGCAGCAGGGCCACCGCCATCTGGGGGATGAAGCCCATGACCCACATGATCATCGTGTTCTTGAAGTAGATCAGGAAGTCACCGCTTGCAAACAGGGTCTTGTAGTTGTCCAGCCCGATGAAGTTGGGTCCGATCATCTTCAGGCCGGACTTGTAGTTCTCGAAGAAACTGTTGTACACAGTCTGAACGAGAGGGATGAGCTGGAAGATGATGAAAGCAGCTGCAAAGGGAATCAGAAAGATATAGCCATACTTGTTGTAGCGCTTGATACTTTTCGTTCTGGCTTTCGGTGCTGCTGCCGTACGATCAGCCATAGTCCGCCTCCAATCGAAAGGAGCCTGCCCAACTTCAAGGGCAGGCTCCTTCCATTATTATCTCTGTTTCTAAAGTTCACATCCGCAAAGGAATCACTCTGCAGGAGTCAGCTCAGGATGCTTTTCCATTACGCTCTTGTAGAACTGCTGAAGGGCTTCGTCATAAGTAGCGTTGCCGTTGAAGTAGTTCATCATGGAGGACTGGAAATCCTCTACGCAGGCCTGATCGTACTGGGTCGTATTGCTCATGTCGACCTTTTCAGCGCCGTCAGCCAGCTGCTGGTAAGGGTTCTGGCCGCCAAGTACGGCATTGTTGCCTTCGTCGGAAGAAGCGAGTTCTGCAAGGACTTCCTTGTTGTTGACGCAGTCGGAATCTGCTGTAGCGATACTCTTCATTACGTCATTGTCTGTGGTCATCTTCAGCATGATGTCCTTGACAAGGGAAGCATTGTCGGTGCCGACTGCTGCGCAGATCCATGAACCGCCCCAGTAGTAACCCTGAGGACCGTTGCAGAGACCCCAGCCGCCTGCATGTGCGATGGAACCATCATCTTCCTTGGAAGGATCATTGCCCATGGAGAAGTTGATGAGCCATGCGGGTCCGAAGTAGCAGAAGACATCGCCGGGAGCCTGGAAGCCGGCCTTCCACTCGTCTGTCCAGAGGTCGTTCGTCGTGGTCAGGCCTTCGTCTACGAGCTTCTTGGAGTCGTCAACCCACTGCTTGCAGTTGGGGTCTACGACAATCTTGCCGTCCTGAACCCAGGGACCGGAAATATTGTTGGAGTATACACGGAAGGTATCGCCTACTGTAGATGTAATCTTGTAGCCGGCTGCCTTCATCTTCTCGGCTGTTTCGCTGAATGTAGCCCAGTCCTTGACGGCTTCCTGAACCGCTGCCGGATCATCGGAACCAAGGACTTCTTTTGCGATTGCCCGGTTGTAGATCAGACCTGCGGAGCAAGCCTGCCAGGAAGTACCGCGAATCTTGCCGTTGGCATCAGAAACGATATCCTGGGTGTACTTGTACTGCTTGGAAAGGTCATCGGCTGTGATTCCGAGGTCTTCGAGAGGCATTGCTACGTTTGCGTCCGCATCGACATACTTTCTGGCGTAGTCGGCCTCAACGAGGAACATATCGACCTTGTCATCAGCAGCAGCGCTGTCCTGGGCGCCGAGCTTCTCATCGAGCTTGGTCTGGTACTGGCCGCCCTGGTTGTCCGTAACGATGAAGTTGACCGTAACGTCGCCGATCTTGCCGCCCTTGGTGGAGTCTTCAGGGTCAGCTGCTTCGAATCCGGGATAGTGGTCCTTCATACGGTTCGGGAACTCGTTGTTCCAAACGCAGATATTCAGGACTTTGCCCTCATCGGCGCTTGATGTATCGGTGGAAGCGCTGGTGTCCGTGCTTGTGCTGGACGTATCGGTGCTTGCCGAAGTGTCAGAGCTTTGTGATGTGTC
>JAZASQ010000144.1:0-4768 GCA_036343235.1 Lachnospiraceae bacterium | reverse complement strand
GCTCTATATTATTCATGAAATCAATCCGACTCGACTAGCCTCTGTCTTCGTGCTTCGCACTCGCCAATCGGCAAGTCTCCCTGTATCAATATCCGTAAGGCTCTCCCGGCGTACTTCGTACTTGGGACAGCCTAACGGCTATAGAAATTAAGGGATGTGAGAAACGATTCCCACATCCCTCACAAATAATACTTGTGAAACAAAAATCTTTCAGACGTCCTTCTTGGGTGTCACAACCACGTGCCGATAGGGCTCCTCGCCTTCGCTGTGGGTTTCAACGTAAGGGTTGTCCTGCAGGGCGAAGTGGATGATGCGGCGCTCGTAGGGGTTCATGGACTCAAGGGCTGCCGGACGGCCGGTGCGCTTTACCTTGGAAGCCACATTCTTTGCCAGGTTCTCAAGGGTGGCCTTGCGGCGCTCCCGGTAATCCTCTGTGTCAATCTTGATTCTCGTATAGGGAGAAGTCTTGCGGTTGACAGCCAGGGAAGTGATGTACTGGAGGGAGTCCAGGGTCTGGCCCCGCTTTCCGATGATGATGCCCATCTCAGGGCCGGAAAGCTCGATGGAAAGGACATTGTTTGCTGCGTCCAGGGTGGAGTCCATCTTCACTTCCAGCTTCATGGCATCGAAGACTTCCTTAAGGAAAGCTTCCGCAATGCCCACAACTGCCGGATCCGAAGGACCTGCAGCCTCGTGATGATGGTGCTCTTCGTGGGAATCCTCTGCTGCTGCAGATGAAGATGAAGATGAAAATGAAGATGTTACAGGTGTTTCAGCTGCGTCAGGAGCTTCTGCTGCAGCGTAAGCGTAGGGCGCTTCAGATGCCTCTGCTGCAGGTGCTGCAGGCGCCTCAGCTGCTGCCGGAGCCGGAGCGGGCTCGCCACAGGGCTCGCCCTTCACGGAAGTCAGGCGGATCACTGCATCCTTGGAACCCAGATTGAAAAGACCCTTGGAGCCTTTCTCAACGACTTCGTATTCGATCTCGTCGCTGGTCACGCCCAGGTCCACGCAGGCCTTTGTGATGGCGTCCTCCACGGTCTTCCCGCTGTATTCATAATTTTCCATACTTTTATTTTCCTATAATATTCCCCTCATAAATAATGTCAGCAGACTGACCGGGGGGTCATAAATCAAAAGTACTCTATTTCTTGGTGTTTCGATTGTTGAACTCGGCGACCATATTGGCTTTCGCTGTCATGGAGCCTTCCGGAGCATTCATGCGGGCCTCGGTCATAGCGTCAAGCTCTGCCTGGGTCTCTTCTGAGATGCCTGCCTTGTCCGCCATGGACATATGCTTCGTGGAAATCTGGCCGGCAGCAAGGATCTGCTCCCGCTTGACACCGCGCTTGGCTGCCTTTTCTTCCGCCTTTTCCTTATTTTTCTCGATGATGGCATCGAGGTCGATCTTGGCGAAGTGGCGGTTCAGGAAGACCTGCTGTACGGTACGGGTTACGGAACCCGCGATCCAGTAGAGGGACAGGCCGACCGGAACGGTGAAGGCGATGACCAGGGACATGAGGGGCATCATCATGTTCATGGTCTTCATCTGCCGGGCCATCTGGTCCTTGTCATTTCCTGCCGTGGGCATCAGCTTGATATTGATGACCTGGGTCACATAGGAGATGACGGGTACGAGGATGGCTGCAATGACGAGACCCACAGCCCCGGCCGCAAAGGCGGTCTTGATGATGTTCCAGGGGGTATCGCTGATATTCAGGACCCCCATGTAGTTTACGGCTTTTAAATTATTATAAGTCGTCGTGATCGAATCCGTCAGGTTGGGGAAGGAGTCGGAAAGGCCCTTCCAGCCCGAATCGGAAAGCTTGTACAGGACGTCGATCGTATAGTTCTTGAGTGCGCTGGTGTCTGTAGACGAAAAATCGACCTGTACACTGGAGAGTTTCGCTGCTTCGTAGACGCCCTGCATGGTCTTTGCAAAACCGTCCGTCGAAGCGATTCCGTTCACGAGATCCGTGAAGATGGCCTTGATTCCGCCGAGATATGCCGGGACATTGTAGAAGACCCGGTAGAGGGCGAAGAAGATGGGCATCTGGATCAGAAGGGGCAGACAGGAACCCGTGGGGGAGATGCCGTACTTGTCGTAGACCTTCTGGGTCTCCTCCTGCATGGCCATCATGGACTGCTGGTCCTTCTTGCCGCTATACTTCTTCTGAATGACCTGGATTTCCGGCTGCATCTTCTGGGACAGGATCGAGAACTTCTGCTGCTTCCAGGTCAGGGGAAAGAAGGCCATATAAATGATGATCGTAAACAGGATAATGGCGACCGCTACGCTCCGGATGCCGAAGACCTGGTTCATGGCCACGTAGATCCCGTTCATGATCCAGCCGAGAAATTTCGCGATCGGCCCGAGTATAGCCCCGTTATATGCTGTTAAATATAGTGCTGCCAATTAAACCTCCTCATAAGGTTCCGGGCGGAATAATTTTTCGTCCCCGGACAGGCGGCTTTTGCGATTTTCGCACATCGTCCGTGAAGTCGGGAACGGGATCATACCCGCCTTTAGAGAAAGGGTTGCACCTCAAGATCCGCCAGGCCGCCAGCAGGCCCCCCTTCAGGGCGCCGTACTTTTCGACCGCCTGCAGGCCATAGGTCGAGCAGGTGGGATAATAAGGGCATTTCGTCGTCTTCAGAGGAGAGAGATATTTTCTGTAGAACCGTATCAGGACAAGCAGAATCTTTTTTGCCACGACCCTCTCCTTTCTGAGACATGACTAATATAAAACCACTACAGGGTACGAATTTAAAACCTTCTCAGAAAGCTCGTCAATCCCCTGTTTTCATGGGTTTTACGATGTGAAGACGCTTCGCGAGATGAAGAAGGGAGCCCCCGACCCGGTCAAAATCCGCGCCGGCGGCGCTGGCTCTCGCGACGACCACGATGTCTGTCCCGGGGACAAACATTTCTTCCCGCAGTCTGTAGTTTTCCTTAATGAGCCTTTTCACGCGGTGCCTGATCACACTGTTTCCGACTTTTTTCGAAACAGAGACACCGAGACGGGACCTGTTCGTCCCGTTTGACAGGACATATACGACGAATTCGTGGTTTGCACATGAACGGCCCTTCTTATATACCGCCCTGAAATCGTCATTTTTTTTCAATCTGTCCGTGAAATTCATTTTTTTCTTCAGGCAGTAAGCTTATGACGACCCTTTGCCATCCGTCTCTTCAGAACCTTGCGGCCGCTTGCAGATGCCATTCTCTTTCTCCAGCCGTGCTCCCGCTTGCGCTGCTTGTTCTTGGGCTGAAATGTCATTTTCATGATAGAAATTCCTCCATATAAATAATGTAAAAATAAGAACCTTGTGGAAAATTCAAATGAAGATCCACACCCATGCATATTCCCGGCCTGCCTGCAAAGGGGCGCACTATCCCCGTGAAAAGGCCAAGAAACGCTTTTACATTATATCAGAAAGCTTTCCCGAGTCAACGAAAACTTAAACATTTTCACGTTGATACTGTTCATATCTGTTGATAAGTCTGTTTATAAAAATTTTTTATTGACAAAAAGTCGAAAAAACGGTTGAAAAGTCCGTTTATAAACAAAGCATAAAGTCAATCGGAATGAGGCAAAGGCCATATATGGCCCTGGCAGGCCGTAGAAAGAGTGGAAATCCGTTTCGTGCCCAATGTCGACAAAAATGGCAGGAAGGCGATAAAAGTTGCGAAAAGGGCCCGTTTACGATAAAATAGACAGGATTGAAAACATGGGTATCTGGCGCAATTTTTCGCGCAATATATTACATCATTATAATAGATCTTCGGAGACTGTATGGAACTTGTTGAAGAGAAGTGGGACGAGATTCTCGACACCCTGAAGGCGGAATACGATATCAAGGAAATGCTCTTCAATACCTGGCTCAAACCCCTGAAGGTAGGTTCCGTAACTGACAGCACCCTGACGCTTATATATCCGATCAAAACATCACTGGCGACGAACAAGGACTTCGTTGTCAAATATATCACCGAGCACTACGGCCTGCAGCTGAATATGGTCGTATCCGATATCACCGGGAAGTCGTACGAGATCAGCATAGACGTACAGAGTGAAGAGGACAGCGACGGGGCAGATGAGCGGCCGGCCTTCGCCACATCGCAGAACTACGCCGCTTCCCATCTGAACGAGAAGTTCACATTCGAGACCTTCGTTGTCGGTTCCACAAACCGTTTCGCCCAGCAGGCCTCCCTGGCTGTGGCCGATTCCCCCGGCAAATTCTATAACCCCCTCTATATCTACGGGGGACCCGGTCTCGGAAAAACCCACCTGATCCACGCGATTGGAAATTACATACTGCAGGAAGACCCCACGAAGAAGGTCCTCTATGTGACTTCGGAGGAATTCACGAACGAGGTCATTGACTCCATGCGCAATGCAAATGTCAACGCCAAGTCCATGTCGAACTTCCGGGACAAGTACCGCATGGTGGACGTCCTCCTGATCGACGATATCCAGTTCATCATAGGAAAGGAATCGACCCAGGAGGAATTCTTCCACACCTTCAACACCTTATATCAGGCCGGAAAACAGATCGTTCTGACGTCCGATAAGTCTCCGAAGGAGATGGAAACCCTGGAAGAGCGCATCCGGACCCGCTTTGAGATGGGCCTGATGGCGGATATCGGCTATCCTGAATACGAACTCCGTATGGCCATTCTGCGGAAAAAGGTGGATGAAGACGCTGTTGAAATCTCGGACGAGATTCTGAACTACATCGCTTCGAATATCAAGAGCAATGTCCGGGAGCT
>JAZASQ010000143.1:0-4773 GCA_036343235.1 Lachnospiraceae bacterium | reverse complement strand
CTCATGAAGCGTCGCCTCAATTTCGAAGCCGCCCCGGACATAGGACGTAGCCAGGCCGCCGGGAAGGTTGTGCTTCTCGAGGATCAGGATGTCCTTCACGCCCTTGGCCTGCAGCTGCAGGGCCGCGGACAGGCCGGACAGGGCCCCGCCGATGATGACCACGCTGTAGTGGTCCTTATAGAATTTCATACACACCAACTTTCAATGCATAATTCATAATGCATAATGCATAATTCATAATTCAATTCATAATTCACAATGCATAATGCATAATTCAATGCATAATGCATAATTAAAAGAGGCTTCTTGCAATGCAAAATACCTCACATAATTCATAACTTGCCATTATGCATTATGAATTATGCATTATGCATTTACATAACTGGCGGCAGGAAAGAGCAGTGCCCTCTCCTGCCGCAGGATTTACATTATTCTCAAAATCAGAAGAAGCGGTCAACGAGCTCGCGGGAGTACTCGCAGGTCTCGTCCATGTCGCCGAAGGACATAACCTCGCCGGCATAGAAGGTGTTCTTGTTGCCCTGCATGCCCTCGACCTTCTCGTACCAGCCGGATGCGTAGGTCTTGGAATCTACATGAGGGAAGTAGTACCAGTCCTTCTCGTAGTGAACCTTCTCGGCGGGATTGTGCATTTCCTTCAGGTCCTCGAGAACGGTCTCCTTGCAGGTGTCGTAAGGAATCTCGGGATCGCCGGTGTGGTTCCGGAGGGCGTAGGTCGTCAGCATCTGGGTATTGTCATCATGCCAGCGGCGATAGTAAACCATCAGGTGGCCGTAGCGCTCCTTCTCCATGTTCTCGAAGATATAATAGGAAATCTCGGGATGGTCCTCAGGCTTTGTCGTGAAGGCAAGGACATCGTACATCTCATAGGTGATCTTCGAGAAGAGTTCCTTCTCGTTTGCATCTGCATCGAAGTAGTCAGGCAGGTACTGAAGGGGAGCGGTGACGATGATGTAGTCATATTCCTCGGTCTCGCCGTTTACGGTGACATAGACCTTATTATCTTTCCGCTCTACCTTCGTGATGTTGGAATTCAGACGGGCAGCGTGCTTCAGCTTCGCATTCAGGCGCTCATAGATGGACTGGGTGCCGTCCTTCCAGGTCCAGAGGTTGACGTTTACAAAGTTCATGGTCGTCTGGAAGTCAAGGTACTTCAGGACGTAGGCAGCGGGAATCTCATCGAAATAGCCGTAGCCGAAGGATGTGAAGGGTCCGATCCAGATTTCCTTCACGAGGTCCACGCCGTTAATGCGGCAGAACTCGTTGAAGGGAAGGGCCAGGTCTTTGAGGTTCTCATTGACGCCGGACACCTTCTCACGCTCGGGTGTGACAGCATAGCCGTCATAGCGGCCTTCGGAAACTCCCCGGTGACCGTTGATGTCATAGCCCTTGTACTTGGTCTCCAGGAGCTCGGCGAACTTCTTCATCTGGGACCGCATCTTCAGAAGATGGGGTACGCGAAGGGGATTCTTCTTGGGGTCGAAGGGCTCGATGACGTCGCCCTTCAGGTTCTTGTAATTCCGGTTCAGCTTCGGGCCGTCATGGGTGAAGCCGCAGAATTTCTCGATGTCGTGAACGGCATAATAGGAAGGAACGCCCATGATGGCGCCCATCTCGTAGCGGCGGCCGTTGTATTCAGGGCTGTGGCACTTGCCGCCCACATGGTCCTCGCGCTCGAGAATCGTGTAGTTCTCATACCCCTTCTGCTCAAGGTACATGCCTGCGGAAAGTCCGGCAGGGCCTGCACCGATGATGCAGATCTTTGCGTCTTTGCTGATGTCTGACATTTCGTCCTCCTTATAAATAATGATGCTCTCTCGCGGAAAGACCCGTCCGGTCCCCGCGTAACCCTCCTAAAAAAAGCCGGGACACAAGAAGATGTGTCTCGTCTTTTTATATGTGGAATTTCGAACAAAATTATTTTATAATAATAATGTTTTTTGTGCAAGTTGATACTCCGAATTTTACAGATTCGCCGAAGTGTAGGATTAATGGGGCGGGAGGAAACTTATGGCTGAAACCTATGAAACCCTGTGGAATCTGATGAAAACCTGGAAAGGGGTAGAGCGCCCCGCCCTTTCGTTTGAGAATCAGGGCGGAGACCCCCGGACCCTTTCCTACAATGAACTTTATGAGAAGGTCTGCGCGGCTGCCGCAGCTACCCGCCACACACAGACCCCGCAGCCGTTCTCTTGCGTCAAGACGCCGGAGAACCTCATCGACCTCTTCGCCAACCTGATTGTCGGAAACGACCTCCTGATGCTGGACGAAAAGGGGGACAATCCCGGGGTCTTCCTGGATCCGGTGCCGGATCTTGACCCGGCCCTTCCCGGATGCACTTTCACAGAGGGGGTACCTGAAGGGCATACATTATTCTTTACATCGGGAACGACAAGCAAGTCCAAAGCCGTTGTCCTCTCCACCCGGGCCCTCCTGGCCGCCTGCAAGAACGGACAGACCCTGGCCCCCTGCCATCCCGGCGACACGATTCTCGCCATCCTGCCCCTGTCCCACGTCTTCGGCTTCATCTGCTCATTCCTGTGGGGCCTCACTTACGGAGCCTGCATCGCCCTGGGCAGAAGCATCCGGGAAATTTTCCTGGACCCGGGGTATTTCAAACCGACCATTATTTCCGCGGTTCCTGCCATGATGGACGTCTTCATCCGGGGCAAGTGCCTGAATCCGGAGCTCCGTCTCGTCATTCTCGGCGCTGCTCCCGCCAAGCCCGCCATCATGCAGGCCCTTTCCGATATGGGCATTGAGGCCCACCTCGGGTACGGACTGACGGAGACCGCCTCCGGCATCGCCCTGCACACGGACGATCCGGACCCCCTGGCCTTCACCCCCTGCCCCGGCTGCACTTTTTCGATTGAAGAGGACGGAGAGATTTCCGTTGTCACGGATTCCTGCATGGACGGCTACCTCGGCGCCGACTCTTCCGACACCCTGAGGAACGGCCGCCTCTACACCGGCGACTTCGGCTTCCTCGATGAAGCCGGCCACCTGCATGTGACCGGCCGCAAGAAGGATGTCATTGTCCTGCCGAACGGGACGAAGATTTTCCTGCCTGAATACGAAACCGAGCTCATGGCTGTCCTCCAGTTTGAAGATATCGCGGTCAAGGACGCGGACGGCCGCATCATCCTCTTCGTGGGCGGACCCCTGCCGGCCCACCTTTCCAAAGAAGCCGTCAGCTCCGCCGTTGACAGCTTCAACCTCCGAAAGCCCCGGGACCAGCAGATCGGAAGCGTTGTCTACACGGACAATGCCCTCCCCCGCACCGCCACCGGAAAAGTCATGCGCTACATGCTGCACGCATCTTTATGACTAATGTAAACCGCCGGGGCTTGCCGCACTGACAAATGTTGCGGCGGACAAAGGCTGCCGTTTCGACCTCTCATACTATTGCATTTTCCGGCGGACCGGATTTCCCTCCCGCCACTGAACCCCTTTAACCCCGTACGAACAGGAGAATTCACCCATGGCACTCACCCGCGACGAAGTAAAGACCAGAACCATCAAGCTCATCCACGACTATGTCCCCCAGCTTGAAAACGCCCAGCTCGACGACGATTCCGTTGTCAATAAGGACATGGGCGTTGACTCCATGAACTTCATCCTCGTCATCTGCAAGCTCGAGGGCGAGTTCAATGTCAAGATTCCCCAGGAGGAGTGGGACACCTACCGGACCCTCGGAGACCTGATTGACGCTGTCATGAAGTACAGCAAAGATTGAACACAGATTGCCGGAAATTTTCTGCACACCGCAAACGCAGAATCTCCGACATAATTCCTGCAAAAAATCAGCCGCAGAAAGGCAAATGCTTTCCTGCGGCTGTTACATTTTGCCCCGCAAACAGTAACAAACTGCAACAGAACGCGGCCCACTGCGGCTGTGCTTACGTTGAGGCTTATGCTTTATGTCTTACAAATATTTTGACAAGACGATTACGATAGAAAGCGCATCGGTGAATATCCGCCGGGTGCTCAGGACGTCCTCACTTCTCAGGATGCTGCAGGAGCTGACAATTGCCTTCACGGAAGCCGAAGGGGTCACAAGAAGAGAGACCCTGGACCGGGGCCTCCTCTGGGTCATCGCCAAGCAGGCCTTTGATATCAAAAGGATACCGGCCTACGACGAAACGATCACCCTCCGCTGCTACGCCCTGCCGACCATGCACATGTTCTTTCCCCGCTACTATGAAGTGTATGCGGGGGAGGAAAAGCCCATCATCACGGGCACGACCCTCTGGCTCCTCATGGACGAGACCAAGCGGTCCATGGTCCTGCCGGAAGTGTACGGAATTCACCTGGACGGGGGCGACTCCCCAGCCGGATTCGACATCCCGAAGATGATCTCCATGCCGAAAGAAGAGGACGGCATCTCTGAAAAGCTGGTCACGGCCCCCTTCTCCTTTGCCGACATCAACGGCCATATCAACAACGCCCACTACTTTGACATCGCAGAGGACGCCATCCCTTTCGAAGAAGTGAAGCTGCTTGAGCCCGCCGGCTTTGAAGCCGAATACGAGAAGGAAATCCTGCCCGGCGACAAGGTCCGCCTGACCTATATGAAAGCGGCGGACGGCTGGTACTTCCGGGGGACGTTTGCGGACGACGGCAAGGACGCCTTTCGGATTCATATACGGATTTGAATGGACTGGGCCTTTTATCTTGATTTCTTACAAATGTCCGCCAATGAACCGGCAGCTGTTGGGCCTTTTACGGCGCGCTGCTGCAAATGTCCGCCAATGG
>JAZASQ010000142.1:0-4784 GCA_036343235.1 Lachnospiraceae bacterium | reverse complement strand
GCCGGCGGACTTCCGCTCATTGGCCCCGATTGTATTGGAACAGGCATTGAAGGAATCAGGGACGCAACTGCTGGAACCTTATCTCTCCTTCATCCTATATGCGCCCCAGGAATACCTTTCCAGGGCTTATCATGATGCGCCGAAATACTGTGCCACCATCGAAACGGCCCAGGTAAAAAAGGATGAAGTTGTCTTTACTGGCGAGATTCCCGTCCGCTGCATACAGGCATACCGTACTGATCTGGCCTTTTACACCAACGGGCGGAGCGTATGCCTGACGGAACTGAAAGGGTATCAGGCCACTGTCGGCGAGCCGGTCATCCAGCCCCGCCGTCCAAACAGCCGCCTGGACAAGGTGCGCCATATGTTCAGTAAGATCACTTGATACGCCACAGCGAGGAAGTGTAGGTTTGTCAAACATATTGGACAGAGAACTCATTGGGAGAGAGACAGGCAAACAAAGTTGTCTATACATCCCAGGAATATACAAGAGATTGTATGTTCGAGCGCAATAGACACCTGGCAGATTACAGCAGCGTGTGTATCTGCTATCTGAATAAGCCATCTGGTGGCAAAGTATACACCGTTGAGTATGCGAAAAAACTTATCAATCTTGCAGAAAAATAAAAAACAGGCCCCGTACCAGCAAATTTGCCAGTATGGGGCCTTAAAACGTGTCTCAAGTTGAGACGCATTTTCCGACGATTTTCGTGGGATGGTCGGCTGCCTTATCCCAATATGGCCGCTGTAATTTTGAACTGTCTGCTGAATGTCCTGGGCGTAACAATCTTATCATCGTTTCCATCCTCTGCGCCATAGAACAGGGCCACTCTACCGGCGCAAGTGTTTGCCATCCCCGTTTTTCCAGTCAGACATTCCGTAATTTCAACAGTGTGGGCAATCTGCTCCGCTGTTATCAGCTTTTCATATTCCGTCATGGCCCGCCTCCTGTCAGTCAAAAATGTCCGGCCTGCCCACGGCGGTAAAGCCGGACACGGAAAACTCGGTAATAACAACATTATTCTGTCCACTGGCACAATGGCAGACCAACAGCTTTCCAGCCTCATTTCTGCCAACGATGATCCCGATATGGCTATCGTCAGGATAAAAAGCCAGGTCTCCGGGTTGGGCCGCGCTCTGCGAAATATCGGTACAGTATCGGTGCTGCATGATAACACCCCCTCCGTGGCCTATGATATAGCCCAGGCTGTTGTTGAACGTCCAATCAACAAAACCGGAACAGTCAAGCCCGAAGGGGCGGTAGGTGCCTGTGGTGGAGCTGCCAGCGGCCCACACCTTGGTAAGCTGCCCCCAGCGGGAGTCCCAGCCAATGGCGCGGCTCTTTCCGCCCCAAAAGTAGTTGACTTTCCCTACAAGCTGAAGGGCAGTCTGTACGGTGTCCCGGCGGGCCTGTTCCAAATCAGCGGGCAAGGCCGCCAGCACCTCCCGTACATCCGCATTTGTGATGGCAAGGCTCCCGGCCAGGGAGGACAGCGCGGCCCGGTCTGCCAGCAATTCATCCAGGGCGGAAATCTGATAGGCGGTGAAACCGTAGGCCGTTTTCATGTCCTCGGCGGTCTTGGCGGTGATGGTGAGGTGCAAAATGCGTTCCGTCCAGCTATCATCCGTATCATCGTCCGGGTCGCTGTCCGGGTGGTCGATGGTCTCCACCGTTGAGGTCAGGGCCGTCATATCCCAAAAGGTGGCGGTCAACTTGCTCACACGGTCAGCGTCCAGGGTGGCCACGTCAATACCGTCCTCCGCCCCGGCGTACCGGGCGGCGAATACGGCCAGCACGTCGGGCCAGTCAGCGGCGGCGCCGGTCACATCTATACTGTCATAGTCCCCGGCCTGCAATTCCTCCAGCTTGGTATTATAGGCCACGTTCACCGTCCCAACGGCCTCGGCCACGGAAACGGTGTCCGGGGCGCTGCGTTCCTCGGCAAAGAACAGGCCAAAGGGCGAGTTGGCGACGGCGGCGATAATAATGACCACTACCAGCACGATCAAAAGGATGCCGCCGCCCACCAGCCCTATAAGAGAACTGACCAAGGAGGCGACAGCCTTTGTCACAGCCTGCACTACTCGTCTGGCCGCCGCTGTGTTTTTCGCCGCTTTTCCCGCCCGCTTCACGGCCTGTTGGGTCATACGCCGCTGGGCGGTCTGTCCAGCGGCCCGGAGGGGCCGGGGCGACGCCTTGAAGGGCGTCCGGGCCGTCTTGGGCGCAAAGGGTGCTTTGGCATAGGCGATACCCCGGCGCTTGGGTACGGGGGCTTTGGGGCTGGCCCTGCCCCGTGGGAACTGCCGCCCCTCGCCGGGGACGGTTTTGGTGGTCTGGACGGCCTGGGTACTCTGTGCGGCCCTGCCTGCGGAAGTTCCCGGCTGGCTGGAAAGGCCCCGCCGCTGGACGGTCTGCATGGGCCGAGTGGGAATGTTGGACGATACCGGCCTCTCCCGCCCCCTCCCCTGGGGCGCTGTGGGGGGCCGCTGGCCGGGCCGCTCCATCCTCTGGCGGCTGGGGTCTGGCCCGGCCTGTCGTACTGTTCCAGGCGGCGGGGCTGGCCGGTATGCCCCCCGCTCTTTGATGATGGGTGCCTGCGGCTGTCCCTTGCCGCTCTTAATGGCGCTGGCAGGGCGCTCCTTGATGGTCTGGACAGCCTGGGGCGGCTGGTCGGCTGTCCGTGGGGGCGTTTTGCCGCCGCTGGCCGCTTCCGCCTGCCGGGTCTTGATTTGCGCCGTCCTCTCCTTGGGAGTAGCGGCTGTGGGCCGTTCCTGGGCTGTTGGCGGCCCCTCCGGGGGCGGCGGGCCGTCCGGCCCCGGTGCCTGCTTGGTGGCCTCCTGTCCAGGCTGTGGTTTCTCCTTGATGCGTCTGTCACGCTGGCGGGAACGGTGGGGCTGGGTATGGACGGCCAGCTCGTCCGCCACAAACTGCCCGCCGTCCTCCAACTGGTCGATGGCCTGGGTGGTCTCGCTCTCCCGCCCCTCCTGGCGCTGGTCAAACTGGCGGAGGTACTTGTCCTTCATCAGCTTGGCCGCCTGCCTGGGGGCAAGGGCAGGCTGGGATTTGCTTTTCGTCCCCTTGGCCTTGCCTGTCTTGGGCTTTTCCTTGATTTTCTTCATGTTGTTCTCCATATAAAAAAGAGGTCGAAATGCGTCTCAAATTGAGACGCATTTCGACAGGATTTTTACTTGTCACCGGGGGTAGTGGTCATCAAGCGGTAAAGTTCCGTGTCCCTGGGGAACTCGTTGGCGAAGGGGACGATGGAGCCGCCCACCCGGATCAGGCCGTGACCGGCCTCGGCGCTGGTGATGTAGGACATTTGGTTTGCGGAGATGTTCAGCAGCTTGGCAAGCTCCGCCCGGTCGGTGGCCGCCTGGTTCAGCAGCACCAGAAACTCACTGTTGGCGAACATGAGCCGGGCGGTGTCGGAGCGCAGACATTCCTCTACGTTCTGCGTGGCGGCGGTCATGGCGGCGGCATACTTGCGAAACCGCTTCCAGCACTTATAGAGGAACTGCGCCGAATAGTGGTAGCGGAAGAACAGATACACCTCATCCACGAATACCCATGTGTACTTCCCGGCCAGCCGGTTAGCCGCCACACGGTTTTGAATGGTCTCCAGAGTGACGTTGAGAGCCGTCGGTTTCAACTGTTCTCCCATTTCATACAAGTCAAAGGATACGATGCGGTTGGCAATATCCACGTTGGTCTCATGGGCAAACATATTCAAGCTGCCCTCCACGAAAAGCTCCGACGCGAGGGCCAGCTCCTGGGCCTCCCGTTCCTCCTGCCGCTTGACCTCGTTTCGCCAGTCGGACAGGATCGGCTGACGGGCCTTGCCGCCGCTCTTGATTAGGTCGTGGTACACATTGGCGGTACAGCGGTCAATGATGGACTTGTGGAAGGCCCCCAACTGGCCCGCGCCCATCTGCTGCTCGCAAATGCTCATCATCAGCTCGGACTTCATCGCCACCGGGTTCTCGCCGGTGCCGTAGCCCCTGGCAATTTCCAGCGGATTGATGTGGTGGGGGCTGCTGGGGGAAATCTCAATGACCACCCCGCCCAGGGCGCGGATCAGGTCGCCGTATTCTCTTTCTGCGTCAATGATGATAATATCATCGTTGGTAGAAAGGGCGATAAAGGTGATGGCCTCCTTCATGCTGAAGGATTTGCCGGAGCCGGACACGCCCAGGATAAAGCCGTGGGGGTTCAGGAGCCGCTTTCGGTTGCAGATTAGAAGGTTGCGGCTTACGGCGTTTACACCATAATAAATACCGCCCGCGTCCTGGATCTCCTGCACTCTAAAGGGCATAAGGACAGCGGTGCTTTCGGTGGTGAGGGTGCGGGTGGTCTTGACACGGCGCAGGCCATAGGGCAGGGCCGTGTTTAAGCCGTCCTCCTGTTGATAGCGGAGGACGGAGAACTGGCAAAGGCTCTCGTTGCCGATGGATTGCAGGGTCTCGGTATCGGCGTCCAACTGCTCCAGCGTGTCGGCCATGTGTACCAACGTGACGTTGGCGAAGATCATCCGCTGGTCGCGGGTGGAGAGGTCATCCAGAAACTCCTTGTTTTCCGCCCGAAGCTGCTCCAGCTCATAGGGGACGGTGGCGGTAAAGTTGTTGTTGGCGTTCTGCTTCTGCTGCCAGCGGGTAATGTCGCTCTCCACTCCCAAAATCCGGGCCTGCATTTCCTTGATGGCCTCGTTGGTGGGAACGGGGAGAATGTCGATGGATAGCATGAGGTTCCGGGAGAAGTCGGACAGGTCGGTTATCATGCGGTCTTT
>JAZASQ010000141.1:0-4819 GCA_036343235.1 Lachnospiraceae bacterium | reverse complement strand
CAAAAAAGATGAAAAATATTTGCGCCGGTACAAAAAAATGATTAAGTAACGTGCAATCGTGAAAACACAGAAAGTCCTACAGGCCGCATGGTAAGCGGCTTGTAGGGCTAAATTGCTTATATCACTGTTAAAAACCGGATTATAGAGGGGCATTTTCGATTTGTCAACGGAAAACGCGCTTTCCTGAGCAGCGGATTTGAACTCATCCATATAGCCCGCCCCGTATTTGGAGAAGGAAGTCTGGCGGATAGCGAGGCGGGAAAGAGTTCGCGCAAAGGCCAGAGGGACTGCCCCGGCTGCCTTCAATTCCATGAGGACGTACCCATTCTCAAGAAGCTCTTTGCCCCAGGGACCGTCAGTAAGGTCCAGGTCTTCGGACCGGTAGCGGATGCGGCTGTCAAAGGTGATTCGCAGGTTCGGGTCGTCTTTGGCCAGGTAGGACTTCCGGTCGTAGGAAATCACCATGCGGGGACGAAGGCCTTCGTAGCGGTCCCTGAAAGCGTCAATCTCGCGTTTTATCTGGCTGTCCTCAATGAAATCAGCCGGATTTGTTGAATGAAATGCATCCTGCCGGTCAGACAGGTTTTCAATGTTTGCGAATGCGGGGGAGTGCATATCTCGGCCTGTGGGCGTACACATGTAATTCATGGCCGTTTGATAGGGAACTTCGATTCTGCGCTTATACACGATTCCGTCGTACTTCTTCTTGATTTCCAGAAAGGCGGGGGAGTCGCCTGTCGGCACCCCGTAGGTCCGCAGGCGGAGTTTTTCCTTATATATGGGCTTCTCGAGCGAGGTCCGAATCAGATAGTCCGTGGGCGTGTCGTAATAGATGTTCTCAATGTGAGACTCCGGGTAGTCATCGGGTTTTATATTATTCTCAATCTCTCTGAGGAGGACCGCGTGCTGGTAGGGAGTCAGGAGGAACTTCATTTCCGTGCGCTTGAAGGAGTAGATGGTATCTTTCATGGTGCTCACCGCCTTTACATGTTCTTTACTTTAGGAGAAGTATAGGGGAGCAACCTTAAGTGAAATTTAAATTCGCCGTCGGAAGCGAAATGCCCGAAGCCACGGTACGTTCTGTGAAATTATGCATTAAAGACAGGCGGCAGGTCTAAAAGACGGGCTGAAAAAATTCTGCACAAAAGGGCAGCGAAAATTTCTACATTTTCACGGCGGTGACAGGAAATGCACTGAAGGCTATAATAGGCTCATGCATACCTATTATGAAAACACGGAAATCGAATTTCGTATCGACAAGCGGGACGTCGTCCACAAGGGACCCCATGTCATTGACGCAGTGGAGCTCGTTCTTGTGACGGAGGGAGCCTATGCGGCAGGTGTAGGAACCAGCCTTTTCCCGGCTTCCGAGGGGGACTTGGTCGTCGTATTTCCGGACCTCATCCGTCACGCCCAGGTTTTCGGCGGGAAGACGACCGGCATCTACCTGACTGCCAGTCCGGACATCGTTCCGGCATTTCAGAAGCGCATGGCGACCCAGGCGCCTGAGAACCCCGTGATTGACAAGAATAATGTGCACGCCGATATTGAGTACGCAATGCGTGCCTTATTGCAGGAGGGGAAGAGCGCTTCGGCCACCCTCGTTCAGGGCTATCTCGAAGTCATTCTGACCCGGGCCTTTGACGTCCTGACATTCACGGACAAGGAAGCCTTCATTTCCAACGACATCATAGACCGGGTCGTCTCCTACATCGCGAAGAACTTCCAGGAACCCGTATCGCTTACAAAGATGGCCTCTGACCTCTATGTATCCCCATATACGGTATCACGGATCTTTTCCTCGACCTTCCACACGAATTTCAACGGCTATCTGAACCATGCCCGGGTCGAATATGCGGCCCGCCTCCTGGCTCTTGATGACGTCAATGTGACAGAAGCCTGGACGGAAGCCGGTTTCGAGAGCCAGCGGACCTTCAACCGGGTCTTCCGCGAGACCTACCATATGGCGCCTTCTGAATACAAGAAGCAGGCCCGCTCCGAAACCGAGTGACAGGACTTGACACATATGCTATATTTATTAGGCTTGTCTGCCGGTGGAAACGGCGGGCAGGTCTTTATTTTTGCGCATTTTTAAGGCAGAGTTTTTTTAGTTCATGATAGAAGGGGCAGAAAACTTCTCTTTGTATAGTTTGAAGTGAGTATGGATTGAGACACGCAATGCGTTTCAATACAATACAGAGATACAATATGGCAGACAGAACAAATATCGGTAATAATTCAAATAAGCAGGCAGCAGGCGCTGCAAATGAAAACCATCACGGCATAGTGACGAAGCTTCGCGTGCGGGATGCCTTCATTATTCTATTGGGGGCGACGATTCTGACATTTGATGTCAAGTATATCTTCGACCCCTCGGGTCTCGTCACCGGAGGCGTGTCCGGTCTTTCCATCGTCATCAAGTATCTTTCAGACCAGTCTCTTCCCTTTGAGATTCCCCTCTGGGTGACGAACGTCGTTGTGAACATCCCTATTTTCCTCTACGCTATGGCGGTGGACGGAAAGAGGAGTCTGCTTCGGACATTCCTCTGCTTTGTCTTCAACTCGGCGGAGCTCTATATTTTCCCGGATGCCAATATCTTTCCAACGGACAATCTTTTCCTCGTCTCCCTCTTCGGCGGGGTCCTGTTCGGCCTGTCCTCCGGCCTGCTGCTCACAGTCCGGGCCACGTCCGGAGGTACGGATCTCCTGGGAAAGGCCCTGCATCGGACTTTCCGCAGCTTTTCCATGGGAACGCTCATCCAGATTCTCGACGGAATCATCGTCGTCATCGGACTTCTGACCTTCGGCATGGAGCGTACGCTCTATGCGATTTTCTCCGTCTTTGTCATGGGGGCTGTGACGGATTACGTCATCGACCGGGGCAAGAAGGCGAAGATGTGCCTGATCTTTTCGAAGGCCACAGATGACATCTCATCTGCCATTCTCGAAGAACTGAACAGGGGCTGCACAGGCCTGAAGGGTACCGGCATGTATTCGAAGCAGGACAAGACTGTCCTTCTCTGCGTCTGCAGTAAAAACGACCTTCCGGATGTGAAGGACATCGTGAAGGAGTATGACAAGAAGGCTTTCTTCATCGTTGCCAATATCAGCGAGGCTATGGGCGAGGGCTTCGTCGAGCACTGGAGCGGGAATTCCCTGTAAGTGGGAATTTGCAAAACCGGGAAAGCCGGGAAAACCGGGAAAACCGGGATTTTGGGAACAAAATGCGGTTTCACAAATGAAATGTCTCTATCATTTTTGGATTTTGTAAAACAGAATTATCAAAATTAGGAACAATTTTTCTAATAAAAGAAAAATGCCTCCAAAAATTTGGAAGCAAAGAAAAAGCATGGGAACAGTTCTTTCTGAAAAAGAAGAATTGTTCCTATTTTTTGTGTTTATCCGATAGTTGGCGGTTTGGATTCCTGGAAAAACGAAATATCATTCCATCGTCTTATAAGTCTGTTCCTGGTTCTTAATTGTCACCCGGGTATTTTTCGGAATCGAGTGGGTGATAAAGGCGTTGGAGCCGATTACGCAGTTTTCTCCGATGACGGTCTCCCCGCCGAGGATGGAGGCTCCGGAGTAGATGGTTACATTGTCTTCAATGGTCGGGTGCCGCTTGTGCCCGTGCAGGGCGTGGCCTTCCGATGTCGAAAGGGCTCCGAGGGTGACGCCCTGGTAGACCTTTACGTGGTTTCCAATCGTAGTGGTGGAGCCCACAACAACGCCGGTGCCGTGGTCGATGAAGAAGTATTTACCGATGGTGGCTCCGGGATGGATGTCGATACCGGTCTTTGAATGGGCGTATTCCGTCATAATCCGCGGAATCAGGGGCACATTCAGCAGAAAGAGCTCGTGGGCCAGGCGATTGATGGTTGTGGCCAGAAGGCCCGGGTAGGAGAGGACGATTTCGTCCTTATTGTATGCGGCCGGGTCGCCGTTATACGTGGCCTCAATGTCCGTGTCCACCAGGGCACGGACATGGGGAATCCGGTGGCAGAAGGTCAGGGCCAGGCAGTAGGCCTGGGCATCAATCTTGTCCCGGTCCGGGTGCTCGTCTTCGGAGAGATAGGCCAGAACTTTCCCGATCTGTTTCGAGAGATTATACAGGACGTCTTCAATCAGAACCGTCAGATTTCCGTAAGCGTTATAGGACTTGAATGTCCGGTCTCTATAGTAGCCGGGGTACATGATCTTTAGGAGGCTGTCCGTAATCTTCTTCACTTCCTCCCTCTCGGGCCGGTCGTAGAAGTCTGTCTTGTCAATGTCCCTCCCCAGATCGTAGTCCGCGAGGATTTCCGTGACGAGGGCGTCTACCTCTTCGTTTTCACGAGTTCCCATGTCTCTTTTTCACTCCTTATTTACATCCGGCGCCCATATATTGCAGGCACTGGTCTCATTTCAGAAATGCTTTTACATCCGGCGCCCATATGTTGCAGGCGCTGGTCTCATTTCAGATATGCTGTTACATCCGGCGCCCATGTATTGCAGGCACTGGTCTCATTTCAGATATGCTGTTACATCCGGCGCCTGTCTGCTATGCAAACGGGGGCCATATCGCTATAACTTTTGCATTTGGTGCCTATTCTAGCAGTATCGTCCGCGGGAGGCAAGCCCGCAGCAGGCAGGGCGGGGAACCGAAACTGACCGTCTGTCAAAAAAGATGTCAAAAGTGAGTAAACATTTGGCACATCTTGTCGTTTGAAAAATCCCGGAAAAGCACTATAGTAACCTACGGCAAGAAGTTGCTTGTACTGTTTCCGCGGTTTGTATCCCGCGGGCGGACAGCAGAAAATGGAGGCAAAAGTATGTCACT
>JAZASQ010000140.1:0-4839 GCA_036343235.1 Lachnospiraceae bacterium | reverse complement strand
GACAGCTAAGAAAATGGCTTTACAGGCAGCAGGAGTGGAAATCATTGAGACACCGCCTGCGGACGGACACGTGGATTTGAAATTCCTGATGGCAGAGCTGGGGAAGCGGGAAATTGACGGCGTCCTGATTGAAGGCGGCGGTGAAATTCATGCGGCGGCCTTTGCGGCCGGGCTGGTGAATGCAGTGCAGGCCTACATCGATCCGAAGATTGTGGGCGGCTGCTCTGCCAAATCGCCGGTCGGCGGCCTGGGAATAGCAAGCCTATCCGACGCGGTGCAGCTCTCCGTGAAGAAGGTGGAGCGCCTTGGGCCGGACATCCTGGTGA
The DNA here is from genome assembly GCA_036343235.1 of Lachnospiraceae bacterium. Classification (GTDB taxonomy): domain Bacteria; phylum Bacillota; class Clostridia; order Lachnospirales; family Lachnospiraceae; genus RUG306. The sequence goes on along the minus strand of JAZASQ010000140.1, from coordinate 4,513 downwards.
CAGCGGATGTTCAGGGCTCAAAGAGGTGAAGGCAAGATGGAAAAGAGAAGAAATGCAGATTCTTGCCAAGAATTCTCCTTTTGTCGGTCAGGGAGACGGTGAAGGCAAGTCAGGGAAGAGAAGATTTGCAGATTTCCGACAAGAATTCTCCTTTTGCTGGGGCGGGAGACGGTGAAGGCAAGTCAGGAAAGAGAAGGTTTGCAGATTTCCGACAAGGATTCTCCTTTTGCCGGAGCGGGAGTCAGAAGAGGCAAGTCAGGAAAGAGAAGATTTAAGGGTTCCTGACAAAATTTCTCCTTTTGCCGGAGCGGGAAAAGGCAAAGGCAAGTCAGGAAAGAGAAGATTTAAGGGTTCCTGACAAGATTTCTCTTTTTCCCGGAGCCGGAAACGACAGAAACAGAGAGGAAGGATCATGTTCACAGGAATTGTGGAAGAAATAGGCCATGTGGTGAGTATCCGCCACGGGCCGGCGTCGGTCGGGCTGACGATAAAGGCGGACAAGATATTCCGGGGACCGGCTGACGCCGGCGGAGGGACTGACCCGGGCGGGCTCTGCGGCGTGGCAGTCGGCGACAGCATCTGCACGAACGGGGTCTGCCTGACAGCGACAAGCGTGGACCCGGAGGCAAGGGTCTTCACGGCGGATGTCATGAATGAAACTTTGAAGCGTTCTACTCTCGGGGAACTTAAGGCCGGAAGCCCCGTGGACCTGGAACGCGCCATGGCCGCGAACGGCCGCTTCGGCGGCCACATTGTGAGCGGCCACATCGACGGGGTCGGAAGAATCTCCGCCATGCACAGGGACGACATCGCCATCTGGTATGAAATCAAGGCCTCCCCGGACATCATGAAATATGTGGTGGAAAAGGGCTCGATTGCGATTGAAGGGATTTCCCTCACTGTCGCGGGCCTCAGGAACGGGGGCTTCGCCGTGTCGGTCATACCCCATACCCAGGAAGAAACGGTTCTTACGACAAAGCATGTGAACTCAAGAGTCAATCTTGAGTGCGACATTGTTGGAAAATATGTTGAGCGGTTTACAGGTTCTTACACGGATTTACTGAAAAGGAGCATTGGCAGTTAGCTTTTTGTTCTTTGGCCGAAAAAACTCTCCTGTGAGTTATAAACACGCAATGCGTGTGATTAGATTTTATGAGAGAAACAAATTCCAAAATTGACAGATAGGGACCAATTGACCGTGTGCAGCAGAAAGGAGAAGAGCAATGAATACGATACCGGAAGCCCTGGAGGCGCTGAAGAGCGGGGGCATTATATTAGTCATAGACGATCCTGACCGGGAGAATGAAGGGGACTTCATCTGCGCGGCGGAATTCGCGACGACGGAGAACGTCAATCTCATGGCAACGACGGGGCGGGGCCTCATCTGCACGCCCATGAGCGCGGAATACGCGAAAAGGCTGGGCTTTGCGCCCATGGTGGCTGAAAACACGGACAATCACGAGACGGCCTTCACGGTGTCCTGCGACTGGGTCGGGACGACAACCGGGATTTCCGCGGAGGAGCGGGGAATGACAGCCCGCCGCATTGTCGATACTAATGCAAAGCCCGAGGATTTCCGCCGGCCGGGGCATATGTTCCCCCTGATCGCAAAGAAGAACGGGGTCCTGGAGCGGGGCGGCCACACGGAGGCGACAGTTGACCTGATGCGGCTGGCGGGTCTCAGGGAATGCGGCCTCTGCTGTGAGATCATGCGGGACGACGGGACCATGATGCGGACGACAGAGCTTGCCGGCCTCGCAATAAGGCTCGGCCTCCCCATGATTTCCATTGAGGATCTGAAGACCTATAGAAAGCGCCACGACAAGCTCGTGCGCTGCGTCGCGAGTCCGGACCTGCCGACAGACTACGGCACCTTCAAGGCTTATGGCTACGAGAACATCTTAAACGGCGAGCACCATGTGGCCCTTGTGAAGGGCAACATCGGGGACGGGAAAAATGTCCTGGTCCGGGTCCATTCCGAGTGCCTGACGGGGGACGTCTTCGGCAGCCAGCGCTGCGACTGCGGGAACCAGCTGCATACAGCCATGAAGATGATTGAAAAGGAAGGTCGCGGCATTCTTCTCTACATGAGGCAGGAAGGCCGGGGCATTGGCCTTCTGAACAAGCTCAAAGCCTATGAGCTGCAGCAGGCCGGGCTCGATACGGCCGAGGCCAATCTCGCCCTGGGTTTTCCTGAGGACGCAAGAGAGTACTACATCGGAGCCCAGATTCTGAAGGACTTGGGAGTCAAGACCATGCGCCTTCTCACGAACAACCCGGACAAGGTCTACCAGCTGGAGGACTTCGGAATGGAGATTGTCGAGCGGGTGCCGATTGTCATCAAAGCCACCCCCTTCGATGCCTTCTACCTGAAGACCAAGCAGGAGAAGATGGGACACATTCTAAATATTGGCAATGCATAATTCATGATGCAAAATCAATGTATAATTCATAATTCATAATGCATAATTTGCGGCGGGAGAATGGACGCTCAATGCAACGGAAGGCTGAAATATATACGCAGCTTATGCAAAAATGGGCGTCGGATGAAACAGACGGCCGGAATTGGAACCCGGTGAGCGGACAAATGGGCGCCGGATGAAACGGATGACCGGAATTGGAACCCGGCGAGCGGACAAATGGGCGCCGGATGAAACAGACGGCCGGAATTGGAACCCGACGAGCGGACAAATGGGCGCCAGATGCAACAAATGAAAGGAAAAAATCATGAAAATTTACGAAGGAAAACTTACGGCAGCAGGAGCTCCGATCAAGGTAGGCATTGTAGTTGCAAGATTTAATGACTTTATCACAAGCAAGCTTCTCGCGGGGGCCCTCGACACCTTAAAGCGGCACGATGTGAAGGAAGAGGATATCGAAGTGGCCTGGGTCCCCGGGGCCTTTGAGATTCCCCTGATTGCGAAGAAGATGGCATCAAGCGGCAAGTATGATGCGGTCATCGCCCTCGGGGCTGTTATCCGGGGGGAGACCAGCCACTATGATTATGTCTGCAACGAGTCCTCGAAGGGGATTGCCCAGGCAGCCCTTGAGACCGGGGTTCCGGTCATGTTCGGAATCGTGACCACCGACACTGTGGAGCAGGCCGAGAACCGGGCCGGGGTGAAGGCCGGCAACAAGGGCTCCTCCTGCGCGGAAGGGGCAATCGAGATGGTGAACCTGATTCGCGAGATGAATGCCTGAAGATTTGAAGAAAAAAGCTTGATATAGGATTGGCGGACTTTTGCCGCGATGCGGGCAAATATGCCCAAGTGCCTTTCCAAGACTGGCGGACTTTTGCCGTGGGGCGGGCATATAGGCCCAAACGCCGGCGGCGATTGGCGGACATTTGTTTTGCAGCCCCTGTGAGGCCCAAGGAATTTGGGCTTCATGGGGGGCTTTTGCTGTATGAACAAATATATACCCAACGTCCCGCCGGGATTGGCGGACTTTTGCCGCGGGGCGGGCAAATAGGCCCAAGTGCCTTTCCAAGATTGGCGGACTTTTGCCGTGTAGCATCCCTTTTAGGCCCACACGCTGACGGCAATTGGAGGACATTTGTTTTGCAGCCCCTGTGAGGCCCAAGGAATTTGGACTTCATGGGGGGCTTTTGCTGTATGAACAAATATATACCCAACGTCCCGCCGGGATTGGCGGACTTTTGCCGCGGGGCGGGCATATAAGCCCAAACGCCGGCGGCGATTGGCGGACTTTTGCTGCGGGGCGGGCAAATATGCCCAAGTGCCTGCGGCAGAATGCGCGGCGGACTTGAATAAATATCTTGACATATAGTGTACTAGTTGCTATAGTACACTTAGCAGCAAGAAACGGAGGGCCGCATATGGAACTGAATTACCACGATCCGCGCCCCATCTACGAGCAGCTGGTGGATACCTTCGAGAAACTGATTCTTCAGGGCGCTATTGCGCCGGATGAGAAGATGCCGACCATCCGGGAGACGGCGGCGAAGTTTTCGGTCAACCCCAACACGGTGCAGAAGGTCTTTGCCATACTCGAGAGCGACGGATACATCTACACGGTCAAGGGCCGGGGCAGCTTTGCGGCGGACCCGGAGCCCCTGCTTGAAAAAAGAAGGACGGCTTTTCTTTCGGACTTCCGTGCGACGGTGCACGAGGGCATCTCCCTCGGCATCGCCGAGAAGGAGATGAAAGAAGCGGTCAGTGACACATACAGGGAGGGAGCTAATGATTGATATCAGTCACGTAACGAAAAAGTTTGATGACATCACTGCCTTAAACAACGTCTCCCTGACGATTGAGGACGGGGACATCTTCGGTCTCATCGGGACGAACGGAGCCGGGAAATCCACCCTCCTTCGTCTCATGGCAGGGGTCCTGAAGCCGGACAGCGGCACCATCACGATTGACGGAGAGGATGTCTGGGAAAACGCCGCCATTAAGCAGCAGATCTGCTTCATCGCGGACAATGTCTTCTTTGAAAATGACGCCACGCCGGATTCTGCAGCGAAGCTGTGGGAAATCCTGCATCCGGGTTT